>JANMYZ010000457.1:0-6423 GCA_031382605.1 Planctomycetota bacterium
GTAACTTTCACGATTTGCGCACTGCGAACCGATGTCACAGCGAACATCATTCGGAAACGAGCAACAAAAGCAGATGAGCGGTATAACATGGTATAGGGGATGTCGGCAGATCATCTAAATGTGCAGCCGTGTGTCCAGGCACCCTCTAACCACTACGGCAGGGGGCGTAAGTGGGTGTTGCTCGACCCTCTATGCCAATTAGATGGTGTTCGAACACCCGAAAAATGTGCATTGGGGTGTTCGAACACCATCTAAACGAGGGATTGGGCGTGTTAGAGGGTGTTCGAACACCCTCTAACACGGGAATTGGCTGGGTTAGAGGGTGTTCGCTGGGCAGTATTGGGTCAATAAAGACTTGATCGTCTGAGCGTAAGGGTATTTGTGAACCCATTATGAGTAACCACATTTACCGTCCGGCTACTTTTTCGAACTCGCAGAGGTCGTTCGATCCGCTGCCTCTCTCCGTTCCAGATTCTGCTGCAGGGGCGGTTGCTGCTGCGCCGGTTATTTCGGATCACGAGCCGATGGCGGGGCTGCCTGAGCGGCGGTTTTCGGCGGAGGGTGCTCGTCCGCCGTTGGTGCCGTTGGCGGAAATCGGGCGCGCTATTGAGGGGGCGTGTTTGGTGCGGCGATATTCACGCCGGACGGTGAATACATACACGTGGTGGGCTCGGCGGTTTGTGATGTTTCATGGGTGTCGTCACCCTGCTGAATTGGACCATCGAGCGTTGACGGAATTCCTTACCAATTTAGCCACGCAACATCAGGTGGCGGCTTCGACGCAAAACCAAGCGTTACAGGCGATTTTATTTCTTTATTCTGCCGTGTTAGAGCGGCCGTTGCCTCAAGGCGCGATCACAGCGGTACGAGCGAAGCGTCCGCTGCGCTTACCGACGGTGTTATCGCGTGAACAAGTGGCCGCGTTTTTTGATCACATGACCGGCGTTGCTAGTTTAATTGCTTGGCTGCAATATGGCGGAGGACTTCGTTTGATGGAAGCCATTCGCTTGCGGATTAAGGACATTGATATGGAGCGCCGTCTGGTGTTGGTGCGTCACGGGAAAGGAGGCAAAGATCGGATGGTGCCGTTGCCAGTCCGAATCATTGCGCCGCTGCGCGATCATCTGCGACAACGATGGACTCAGCATCGTCATGATTTGCTACAGAATCGTGGGGCAGTATTTTTGCCCGATGCATTTCGTCGTAAATCGCCGAGCGCGGCGACCAATTGGACTTGGCAGTATATTTTTTCGAGCGAACGCTTCAGCAAAGATCCAGAAGATGGTCAGTTGAAGCGGCATCATCTTGATGAGCATCACCTGCAGAAGATTTATCGTACCGCCTATCGCGCGGCAGGCATCACGCTGCCAGCGAGCACGCATACCTTACGCCATTGTTTTGCCACACACCTCTTGGAACGCGGCCAAGATCTGCGCTCCATTCAAGAATTATTGGGGCATAGCGATATAACGACGACCATGATTTATACCCACGTTTCAACGAGAGGCCCAGGCGGAGTCATGAGTCCGGCTGATGATTTACCGATTTCGTCATTGGGGCTTGGTGCGATGGAATCGGATGCGTGAAACCATCGCCATGGCGGAATATTTCAAACGACGCCTTGCGCGCGTTGCCTGGGATTTCCCTCAATGTTGGAGTGGTGCGCCATAAAGAAAGTACATGTTTCGCACCAAGCCAAACAGCGCACGCTTCGCTGCGGGAACGTCACCGACTGTGCGGGCATCGTGGGGAGTGAGAATGAATATGAACTTGGGAAACACGCAACGAAGCTGTTGGTCTAGCCAGCACGCGTTGACCGTCATAAGCAGCACTGCTGTTTTATCTCGACAGCTACCACGTGCCAAATGCACAAAGAGCGAGAACAATAGCTGAACCATAGTTCGCGGTTTGTTCCTCTCTCGCATCAGCCGAGCAAGCAACGCTTCAAACTTATCAAATGCTCGCCCCCTAAAACTCCGCCAGCGTTCATCGCTACCACACGAGAACTTGACGGTGGAGCCGACCTTATTTCATCACTTTCAATGCCATTTATTTGCTATTCCTCGTTAAGCGCCACACCCCCTGGAATGACTCGCCAATCCCTCTGTGTGGGGAGCGCGAGGCACTCTTCCAGCTTACGGATTCCTCGCGTTGGGGGTCCGCTCAATCATTGTGAGCGGCGTGGTGTGATCGGTCATCAACTCAGACGCGAGCGGGAAAAAGGCATAGAAATCGCTTGGAAAATCGACCAAATGCAACCAGGCATTACAGGAGCATTCTCATGACTTCATTTACGATTCCCAGAATCACCGCCGATCGTCTCTCGCGATTGCCGTTGGCCTGCGCCGACGAGACCGGCCCTACCGGTCACATCGGTGTCCGAATCACTCCAACCGCTGTGCGCTTCGCTGCCACGAATGGCCGCATTCTTGCCAGCTTCCTCGTTCCCATCGACTCGCTCGATGGCGAACCAATCGACGCCATTCTCGACGCTGGCCAGTTTGCTGCTGCTCTGAAATCCACGTCCAAGATGGCAGGTGGTCGCATCACGGTTGAGATCGGCGCTAAGGAAGCCCGCCTGACCAACGGCACCTCCTCAGCCATCGTTCGCCGAGTCGATGGCACTTTCCCCAACGTCGATCATGTGTGGAACCGCACCGCTGGCAGACGTTGGGTGCCGAGCATGAGCAGCCTCGATCCGGCGCTCGTTTCAGTTGCTCAGAAAATCTCCGGCAATCGACAGCCGATGCTCTTCGCATCACCAGTGGAGAACGGCGCACGACTCGAACGCTTGTGGTCGGTGCCGGGCGCACAGCCGGATGAAAACCTGTCACTCGCCGCGATGCGTGCGGCCATCATCGCTCCCGCGTACTTCGCGGATCACGAACTCGCCTTCTTGGTCATGCCGATCACGCGCAGCGACAGCGAACGGAAGCTCGATCTCAGTCAGCACACTTTGCCGCTGCCACAGATCGCTGCTCAAGTGGCTTGAGCTGGCGTCATCAACCAATGTACGAGGACTTCCCGATCTTGGCCTGGGCCTTGTCCAGCGTCCAAGTCGTCAGGCCGTCGGCTTCATATCGAGCCTGAATCAGCCGATCAATAAACCCAGCTTTGCCAGGCTTTCCAGCCAGAGCCGCCAGAACGGCAGAACCAGGTTCTGGCTGAATCAGGCCGCTGGCGAGCATCTGTTGCAGTCCTTGTCGGATGTCGGCAGGGTCGATCTCATAATGGAACTTCAAAGCGTGGTAGGCCTCAGCGATCACCAGATCGCTCACCACCACCGCCTGCCGCAGGCGATGAGCCTCGACCAACCGATCGCGGGCTTTGGTCGCTACAGGTGTCGGTTCGCCGACCAGAAGGCGTACCAGCACCGAAGTGTCAATGCCGACGCTCACCGCCGACGCTCACGTCGATGGCCAGCGGCAACGCTGGCGCGGATGTCGGCCAAGTCATGGCTCTTCCGCTTGGCGGGTTTGAGCGAACCAATCCAGCCGAGATCAGGCTCGCGCTGTTCAAAATAGACCACCAGGGCCTTGCGGACTATCTCCGACATGCTGGCCCCAGTCTGTGACGACACCGTCCGCAGTTGGTCGGCCACTGGCTCATCCAGGACAATCTGTGCTCTTATCATAATAGCTAAATTACACACCTATGGTGTGTAATCAACCTAAGGAATTTCTTTATGGATCTTTTCTCCGACATTTTGAAACCTCTGCCGACGCCCGTGCCTATCAGCGCCGTCGTCGAGCAGGTTGTTCGCTCTATCGTTCCCAGCCACCATCCTGAAAACCAACGGTCCAACCGTCCGCTGTCGACCAATCGTTTGGGAATTCCTCAACCGCGACGGAATCCCTGGCAGCGCAATGGCCGCACGTTGCTGGGCGAAGCCTGCACCAATCCCGCAGTCGCCATTCGCCAGTCTGGTCTCGACTGGACGGTGAAGCGCGTCGATCTGCGTGTCGCCGACACGCTCGATCCGATTCAAAACTTCAGCGCGATCAGACTCAGCGACACCCAGGGCATCCTTGGCGTCGTTGGCCCTGACTACGAACCATTCCAGAATCGACAAATGTTCGACGTCTTTTCCGATCTCGCCAAAGTTGGCCGAGGCGACGGCGGTTTACCGTTCAGCATTGAAACCGCTGGCTCTTTCCAGGGTGGTCGCGTCGTGTGGGCACTGGCACGCATGCCGGATCTTGGCATCTGCATCGACGTCTGGTTGAGGCCGTAAACGCCATCCCATGAGGGAGAGAAATACCGTTTATTGGGCTTGTAGTGGGCTCAAAAGAAAACCCCGTCACAAGTGTAGCTCGTGACGGGGTTTATGGTTGGGCATCGGCGACGGCGTACGAACCCGTCTGAGTTAATCGAGGTCGCGTTCGGAATTGAGGCCGTCCGAGGTGAACACCACCGCTGGGTCGTCCGTACCACCGGATTTCTGGCGAGCTGATCGTGTGTCTCTCAACCAACGAGATGTCTTCCCTCACAACGAGAGGAAAAACCACCACCAAAGTGCGCCACGCCGTGGTGGTGGTGGTGGTAGTGGTATACTCTCGTAAGAGAGTAATAAGGCATAGCCCGGGCACTCGCCCACAAATACCCGGGCACTCGCCTACAAATACCCGGGCACTCGCCCACAAATACCCGGGCACTCGCCCACTAATGTCTAAAACTCCGGCGGAGTCGTTTCACATGCCGTTCGGCGGTGCTGAATCGGTGCCGATTTGGTACCTCTGCTCCTTGCCTGAGTGGCTCATCAAATGGCATCACAACTGGGCGTTCCGCATCGGAGCCCTGTCGGGTTACGTATACGGTGGCCGAGGCCCGGAGGGCTTCGCCGAGGAATTGATCGGCCAATCGGCAGATCAATTCAGGTACTCACTACACAAAGCCCTGCTTTGTTCCCTTCGCCCCTGGCGTGGTCCGCCAGGGGAAGGGCGCTCCGTCCCGTCGCTCCCGGCTTATCGCACACCACCCATCCAAGCAGGCCTTCGGCATGAAACCGTCGTTCGTCATCCTTCGTACGAAGAAGCTCCACAACCTGGGAAACATCGGCGGGGCATCCGCCCATGTCGCACGCAATCGGGATACCCCCAACGCCGATCCGGAGCGAGAGGCCGTTTGCCTTGTCGGCGATCCCGATGCCCTGGTCTCGGTCCGCAAGCGGCTCGAAGAAGCGACGCCGCCGGTCCGATCGAATTCAGTATTGGCGGTGGAGGTGTTCATCGGAGCATCTCCCGAATTTTTTACCGAAGATGGCACCAATAACGGCCCATGGGATCAGGCCAAGATCGACGCCTTTGCCCCTCGCGCGGTAACCTGGCTCAAACAGGAATGGGGCGAAGAAAACCTTGCCAGCGCTTTTCTCCATTTGGACGAGAAGACGCCGCACCTGCACGCCATCGTGGTGCCCCTCGATCCTGAGACAGGTCGGCTCAACGCCCGTCGTTGGCTGGGTGGCCGATCAGCCATGAGCGCTCTTCAAGATCGTTGCTCGGCCGCTTTCAGCGACCTTGGCCTAGAGCGCGGCATCAAGGGATCCAAGGCCAAACACACATCGATCTCCCAATGGTACGCCCAGATGAATGCCGCCGTTCCGGAGGTGCCTACCCCAACCATCGATCCACCAACAATCATGAACATGCTGAGCCCAAAACGTTGGGCCGAAGAACAGACCCAACGCTTGGCCAATGAGCAAGTCGAGGCAGTCGATGGCCTGAAGACCCAGGCCCGAGCCTTCAAGGAAGCAGACAAAAAGCGGAAGCAGGCAGAGGGGACCAATCAAGCTCTGCGCTCCCAGGTGAACGACGGTAAAAAGACTGAAGCCAACCTAAGCCAAAATCTGGTCCAGCGTGATCAACAAGTCGGAGCGCTCCAGAATCATGCCAAGCAATTCCGTGACATCCCGCTGCACCAGGTGGCCAGCCTGTTTCCGACCGGCTTCCTGGCGCGGCGGGGAATCACGCTCGCCACCGATGAGCACAACCGAGATCGGATCAAAAATGCCGAAGGCAAGGTCATTGGACGCAACGCCATTGATCTGGTGATGCAGGCCACCGGCATGCCCTTCGACCAAAGCGTGACTTGGCTGAAAGACCGGCTCGGTCCCGAATTGGCCACCCAGGCAGCCGTCGCCAAGGCGATCACCCAAGTCAAAAGCCGCTTGAAGCCCGTTGACCCCATGGAGTGGCAGATAGCGCGTGCGGCCAAGGCCGTATCCCTGTCCGTCGGGCAGACCCTGGCAGAAGCCCGTAAGATCTTCGCTCTGTTTGACCTGAACATCCAGGCCACCCCTCAAGGTGTCAGTGTTCAAGATCAACAGCTTCGCTGTTTGGTTCCCATGCCACCGGCCTGGGGTCTGGAACAAGTGAAGATCTGGGGGGCCGAATTGGCCACCAAGAAAATCGTCAATGACATCCC
>JANMYZ010000476.1:0-2041 GCA_031382605.1 Planctomycetota bacterium
CCGTCGCCTGCGTGCGCGCCACTGGTTCGATGGTGATGCCCAACTCGGTGGACAACGCAGAAGCACGGGCCATCACTTCGTCACCGACGTGAATCATGGCGGGGGTCTGTTTGCTGAGCATTTCCTCTGCAGTCCATTGCAGCATGCGCGTGGCGCTGGCATTCCACTGGGTGATAACTCCGGTGGTATCGGTGGCGATGACGCTCAGGTTGGCGCTGTCGAGGATGCCCTTCTGCAGCACGGTTAGATTGCGCAAGCTCGTCAGCAGCGACGCACGCTCGGCCTCGTTCGCCATCTCACGCGTGATGTCCCAATTCGTTCCGATCATGCGCAGGGCCTTTCCGGCTGCATCGCGTTTTACCAAGGCGCGCGCCCGAATATGGCGAATGCTGCCATCCGGCCACAAGACGCGAAACTGGGTGTCGAATTCTTTCTCGCCGCGCACGGCTTGCTCAATCTCACGATTGCCGCGTTCCTGATCGGCCGGATGCACCGCATGATGCCAAGCTTCATAGGCCCCGCTAAAGCGGTCCGCCGCTACGCCGTAAAGCTGGTACATCCGCTCGTCCCACGTCACGCGATTATTTACGATGTCGTAGTCCCAGATCCCCACTTCACCGCCGGCCAGGGCCAACGACAAGCGTTCGGAGAGAAATTCTAGGGTGGTGCGCTGAACCCTTGCCTCTTGCAGCGCCTGTTCGACGTGAGCCTTGGTTTCGCGCAGGTCCATGGTCATGGCGTGCGCGGCAGCCAGCACGCGGGTGCGGCTACGACCCAGCATCAGCAGGATAAAGGCCGCAAGTCCGCTGATAACGGAACCCGCCAGCAGGACGACTAAGGGTTCACGAATACCGAATGCCGCATCCAATGCTGGCGTACTGCGAATGGCCACATGCAGAGTGCGACCGAAGATGGGTATGTTTTGATCATGCGCGAAATGCGCACCCACGGGAAGTTCACCGCTCATCGGGAACAGTTGCGTGCCCCCAGTCAGGGGATTTCCTTCCCACACCGCGACCATCGCCTGCTCGTCGCCGGTCCGATCTAATCCGGCGAGAAGATCAAAGGCACGAAGCGGAGCGAAAACCAGCACCTCTAAAGCCGCGTGTCGCTCTGCCGGCGTGGTTGGGTTCGTGCCATTGCGGAACACCGGCACCAACAAGTGGAAGCCGGGCGTGTGCTCACCATCCTGCAGCAACGTGATGCTTTCGGTAAGAGTAGCTTTCCCCTGGTCGATTGCGTGCTCGATTGCTTGGCGACGAACCGCTTCGCTCCCGACATCGAAGCCCCAGGCAGGGCGATTGCCTTCCTGCGGATAAAGGCAGGTGATGATGTAACATTGTGGGTCGGAGCCGGTGGTCCTGATGGCAAAATCCGGCGCATCGTCTGTCCGTTCGCTCGCGATGAAGCGCTCCAGATCGACGCGAGCAACGGGTTTGATCACACCCATGCCGAGAATACCGGGAAATTCACCGTGCAAGTCACGACTAGCGACGTAGGCGAGGAACTCATGTCGTTCTACTGATTTACTGGCGGCAAATACACCACGCGCACCCATCAATCCATAACGTGGGGTGGTGAAGCGACGAACGACTTCATCTTGGAGGTTTACTTGCAAACGCTCAAATCGGCCGGCCGCTTCTGCCTGAGTCAGGGTGTGCACCTTCCAAGCTGCCCCTCCGCTTGCTAACAGACCTGTCGCCAGAACAGCCACCGCGAGCAGGACTGGCTGCAGAAACAAGGCGCGCTGTGGAAAAGTGGACGATGACATGGGCACAAGTATGACTAAAAAATGGAGATTACGCCAGGGTGAATTTCCGCTGGTAGCACCACAAGAACGACATCAGTGAATTCCATGCCCGTGCAGCAATGCAGGTGATGGTAGCGCGGGTTAGCAAAAAGACCGGTGTTTATCGAGTTGATATCGCCAATTACCTAGCAACACCGTAAAAGCGCGCCGCATTGCCACCGAAGAACGCGGGGTGGTGTTCAACTGGCACGTAGGATTTTGCTAGCCCATGGACCTGGGCGTACGACCCGG
>JANMYZ010000533.1:0-7635 GCA_031382605.1 Planctomycetota bacterium
CAGGGTTTTGAATTCAATTTCGTATGATCAAGGACTTCACCAAACAGATGAATCTTGTTTTTGATGTAAGTCCTTTGCGCTCTTTGCTGCTTTGCGGTAAAATGGTTCTCTACTGCGTTTTTTAGGGTAATAGACGCGCAACCAATTGACGCTGTCTCTATGCAAAGGCTGATTCTGGTGAATTTCACCGACGGCGAAGTGCTCGTGGTTTATCGAGGATTTCTTTCAACACGATCAGTTCGCGGAGAACGGTTGGCTGGCGAATAAGCCTGATGATACGATGGGCGTCGACGGTGCCGGCGTGAGTGCTTACTTTTGCTGGAGCCTGGGCTGCTTTTTGACGTTGGCGCTCGCGTTCGGCGGCTTGGTGATGACGGAGGCGTTCGTGCTCGGCGTGCTGTTCGGCAGCAGCTTGAGCATCTGCTTGCTCGTGAGCTAATTGCTGCGCAGCCGCACGGCGGGCGATGGTGCGGCGAAGAGCCTCGATTTGTTCTTCGCTGCGTTCTACCGGTGCGCCAGCCGTTGGTCGTGGCTGAGGCTGATTGCGCTCATTGACTTCATCAAGGGTTTCTTTGACCAAAATAATCAGATCGCCGAGGATGCTCATGTGGTCATTCCGAATGGTAAAGGTGAGGCAGAGCGTGGAGTGCGAAAGGCCTGGCCTTTAGCACTCCGTACTTCATTAGGGATCAACGCAGCATTGGCGTTGATTACTTAGTCTTGTCCGATTTTCCCGCTGCATCGGGATTGGCGATCGACGAGCGCATATCGGTGTCGGCCTGGACGTTCTTGAGGTTGTAATAGTCCATCACGCCCAGGCGGCCATTGCGGAAGGCATCGGCGATCGCCATCGGAATTTCGGCTTCGGCGAGCACCACTTTGGCGCGGTTTTCAGCGACCAAGGCGATCATTTCTTGTTCCCGGGCGACGGCCATAGCGCGGCGTTGTTCGGCTTCGGCCTGGGCAATGATTTTCTGCGCTTCGGCTTGGTCGGTTTGCAAACGCGCACCGATATTTTCGCCAACGATAATGTCAGCAATATCAATCGAGAGGATTTGAAAGGCGGTGCCAGCATCGAGCGCAGAGTCGAGTACGGTTTTGCTGATCGACTTAGGATTGGCTAACACTTCCATGTGATTCTGAGCCGCGCCGATGGTGGAAACGATGCCCTGACCGACGCGCGCGACGATGGTATTTTCGGTGGCGCCGCCGACCAAGCGATCAAGGTTGGTACGCACGGTGACGCGAGCTTTCACTTTTAATTGAATGCCGTTGCCAGCAACGCCATCGATGGTGGCGGGATTTTGTCCAGGCGTTGGCACATCGATTACCTTGGGATTGACCGAGGTTTGCACGGCATCCAGCACATCGCGTCCGGCCAAATCGATGGCGCAAGCGCGATCGAAGGTCAATGGAATGTCAGCTTTGCTGGCGGCGATCAGCGCTTGGACCACGCGCACGACGTGACCGCGCGCCATGTAGTGACCTTCCAGTTTGCCGGTGGTGATGTCGATACCGGCTTTCTTGGCGGTGATGCGCGCCGTGACGATGATATTGGCATCAACTTTACGGAAACGCATCAGAATGATGTCGATCAAGCTGACCGTCGCGTTGGAGAAGACCGATTGCATAAATAACTGAAACGCATTGAAGATCATGAAAAAGATAAATAGCGCTATCAGGCCGAGAACGATGCCGCCGATATAAATGGGGTTGAGGTCGGTGATCGCGGCGGCGAGTACGAGGTGAGGAGTATCAGTGAGGTTCATGGGGTTTCCTGGTTCGATGGGACTGAGGTTGGTGAAAGAGGTGAAGGAGGTGAAAGAAAGAAGAAATGCAGTAAAGATCTGAGCAAGCAGCGGTCACATCAGCGCGGGTTCGACGACCACGGTGATGCCATCAACCACGGTGACGCGGACGGCGTCGCCGGCTTTCGGCACCGTGCGGGCATGAACGACGACGTCGAGTTCGCCTTGTGGAAAGCGCACGCGCGCGGTCATCCGTGGAGGATCGATGATGGTCCCCGGTGTCCCTGGAGCCGCCTGCAATAACACGCTAGCGGGATTCAGTGGCGCGCGTCCGCTCGCGGCATAGCTCGCGCCGCCAGTGGGCGGCTGGATTTTTCCGCTTTCATGCACCGCGTTGGCGATCAGCTGAAGCGGATCTTCACCGATAAGATCGACCGCACAGGCGCGTTCCATGGTCAGTGGAATCGAAAAGCGTTTGGCTGATAAGAGCGCTGCAACCACCATGCGGATATTGCCACCAGCCAATTGATGAGCGGCCAACGTTTGGGCGTCGACCTCCAACTGGTTCTGCTTCGCGACCAACAGTTGGTTGACCAACAGAATCGTGTCGACTTTGCGCATCTGCATGAGCATCAGTTCAACGATCCCAAGATGGATGCCCTTCATCCACACGCTCAGGCTCAGTTGCCAAGCGCGTAGCCAGATTACGCCAACGGTGGTGATCAGCGGTGTCGCAATAATCACGAAGGTCAGCCACAGCCAATTTTTGGTTAGGAATTCGCTCATAATAAGTTCTCAGAAGGAAGAAGAAATGGAAGACGGGACGGTTGCATCGGCGACCACCAAAACGGTGGGGCCTTCAATGCGGCGCACGGTGACGGGTGTACCTGCGCTGGCGACCGGACCTTCCACCAGCACATCGATTTCACCACCCGAAAAACGCGCGCGGCCGGTGGGCATGGCGTCAGCGATCAGGATGCCACGCGAACCGCTGGTGATGCCCATTTCGCTGCAGGCATGGCGGTAACCGGCGTCTTCGGTGATCGCCTCCTTGGGCACCAAACCAGAATTCATCAGGCGATGCAGGCCCCATGTGACGACCACGGCGGCAAGCACGGGCGTTGCGGCAACCAGCGCCCAGCCGACGACCGGCGATGAGCCAAAGCCGATAATAATGCCAGCAATGGCGCAGCCCAAGGCGGTAATCCCCAACAAACCGTAGCTGACGAAGAGGAATTCCAAAAATAAGAAGAGCGCGGCGGCTGCCAGCAGCACCACCGCAATGACAGCGTCGTACATCATCAGGTTATTCGCTGAATGATCATCAGCGACGGTGTGCATAAGAAGCATGAGTAACGACGTGGTGCTCATACGGTCACTTTTTTATCGCTGGTGGCGGACGCATCGACCGCTCGCACCAATGCTTCGCCAAAGCGCATGCCAACGATCTCGACCGTGGTTCCGGCTTTGATAAATTCGCCGTGCTGGGCTGCGGCGCTTAAATCACGACCGTCGATGACGATGTAGCCGTTGGGCGTCAAATCGCTGCGCGCCAGCGCGCGTCGGCCGCTAGCATTAAGGTTGGTCACCACGGTGTCGGCATCGGTGGAACTGGTGGCGGTGATTTCATCCATGGAAGCCAACTTGCGCGTCACCGCCAAACGTGGCAGAGCCAGGATGAGGACGACCAAACCTCCGCTGGCGACGATCATCGTTGCGGCGCTGCTCATCAGCGCGTTGAGCACGTTTCCGCCCCAGCCCGGAGTAGCGGGCGCGAATTGGCTGACATCGGGCATGAAAGCGAGCACTAATCCAAACAGGCTTATGGCAGCGCCGGACAGCGCCAGCAGACCCCCGGTGGGCAGTAAGAAGATTTCCAGAGCAACGAACGCTAAGCCAGCGATGACCAGAATGACTTCCGGATAGCTGGCCAATTCCATATAAAATTGACAGATAAAGAATAACACGCCGCAAGTGCCGGCCAGCATCGCCCAAATACCGACGCCAGGAGCCTTAAGTTCAAGCATCAAAAAGATGACGGCAAGTGCTGCCAGCATCGGCGCGTAGCCGCCCAAGGTCCAACTCAGTTTTTCGCTCGCTGACGGCGCCAGATTGACCACGGTGGCCGGATCGCCGCCGAGTTGGCGATAGAGGGCGTCAAGATCTTTGACCTGACCACTGGCCATGCCTTCGTCGAGCGCTTCTTTGGCGGTGAAACTCAGCAGGCGATCTTTGCCAAGGATGACGATCTTCTGTTCGGTTTTGACCTCAGGATGCGCGGCCAAAAAACGTGGCAGGTCATCTTCAATCACCCACGTCGGGCCGTCTTTCAGATCAAAGCGATACAGATCCTGATTTCGCGCGGTCATTTTCAGCAACTTTGATTCATTCCAGCCGTTCTTCTGCGCCACCGAACGCAGCAGCGCACGCACCACGGTTTCGCCTTTTTCCGGCGCGTATTCCATTTTGCCATCAGCGCCGAAAAAAATCACGCCGATGTCGCCGATGGTAGCAACTTCCGTGAGGTAGACCCGGCGATGAGCAAAGGCAATCAGCGACCCGGCGCTGTACGATTGGTTATCAACAAAGGCGACCGTCAGGGGACCGTCTTCGGGGACTGACAAAGCCGCTTTCACCATCTCTTCGGCGCTATCGACGCGTCCACCCGGAGTCGTCAGATGCACCACCACCGCATCGACTTTGGCTTTGATCGCCGCATCCATCGCGCGGCGGTAATAGCGCGACATCCCCGGATCGATCACGCCATCGATTTCAATATAGGCGATGCGTTTCGCGGTGCTGGCCGCAACCGCAGAGGGGGCCGCTTCGACGACGGACGTTGGAGTCGGAGTCAGCGTCGGCGTCGGCGCGCCGTCAGCCGCGCCAACAGCACTGGCAATGAGCAAACCGCAGAGCATTAAAAACAGTCGTGTCGCAGTCATGGCCGGGAGTGTGTGTGGTCATCTATGAGTGGCTAGCGGAAGGATCGGAGGTGTCTTCATGGGGCTACTAGCTACCAGCTTCGAGCTTCGAGCTTCGAGCTTCGAGCTGCGCCACAGGCGACAGACTACAGATCACAGGATCATGATGCGATGTCGTGTTAGAATTTGTGGTCGGTAGCTCGTAGCTCGTAGCTCGTAGCTGGTAGCTCTCAGTTCGAAGCTCGAAGCTCGAAGCTCGTAGCTCGTAGCTGGTAGCTACCACCGTCTTGCCGCCGGATTCCCCCACCACATAAAGCGCCTCCCCCAAAGGAATTCCTATGCCAAGCCCAGGTAATGTCGTCATCGGTCAGTCCGGCGGTCCGACCGCAGTGATCAATCAGACGCTCATCGGAGTGGCTAAAGAAGCGCTGCGGCATCCGCAGACGTTCTTGAAAGTTTATGGCGCGATTCACGGCATTCAGGGCATCATGGATGGAAACTTCTGCGATTTTTCTCAGGAAGATCCGGCGAATTTGGAAGTGGTCGCAGGCACGCCATCGGCTGCGCTCAAGTCCGTGCGCTTGAAGCCAACGCCAGAGGTCTGTGCCCAGGTGTTGGCGCGCTTTAAAGAACTGAACGTCCGCTATTTCTTTTACATCGGTGGCAACGACACCGCTGAAACCGCGCATATTATCAATGAAATGGCAGTCAAAGATGGCTACCAACTCACCTGCATTCATTGTCCCAAAACTATCGATAATGATCTGCGCGTTACTGATCACTGCCCAGGTTACGGCTCCGCAGCCAAGTTTGTCGCGCAGGCGTTCATGGGCGACAATCTTGATAATCGCTCACTGGGCGGCATTAAAATTAACGTGGTCATGGGTCGCCACGCGGGCTGGCTGACCGCTGCCGCCGCGCTGGCGCGTCAGTTTCCTGACGATGGTCCGCATGTGATCTATTGCCCAGAAGCCGATTTTTCTCTGGAGCAATTCGGAAGCGATGTTCTGAAAGTGTACCAACGCCTTGGCCGCTGCGTCATCGCCGTCAGCGAAGGTATTCACGGTGTCGGCGGTGCTGACATTGTGAACCTGGGCGAAACCGACAGCCATGGCAATAAACAATTGTCGGGCTCAGGCGCGCTTGGTGATTTTCTCGCGGCTCAACTCAAAAGTTTCCTCGGCAAAGCGCAGCCCGGCGTGAAGCATCGCATTCGCGCCGACACCTTCGGCTATTTGCAACGCTGTTTCCCAGGTGTGGTCAGCGACGTCGACGCCAGCGAAGCGCGTCGCGCTGGTACTGCGGCCGTCGCCGCCGCCATGGCTGGCACCACCAGTGGTTCAGTGGCGTTCAAACGCGTGGGTGATGGCGCCGCGTACGCCGTCGAAACCTTCATTACCCCGCTGCATACCGTGGCCAAAGAAACCAAACCGATGCCACGCGAATGGATCAACGCCGCCGGTAATGACGTGGTGATGGAAAAACTCATGCCGTACCTCAAACCCTTAGTCGGCACCCTGCCCGCCATCGGTCGCTTGGCGATGACGGGCGCAAAAAAAGCGTAAGCAGCTTCTTTATATTTGTCCGTGCCACGGAAGACCGCCGGGAGGGTCGAGCACCAGCTCGACCATGCTTCGAGCTCCCGCCGATTCTTTATATTTGCCCGTGCCACGGAAGCCCGCCGGGAGGGTCGAGCACCAGCTCGACCATTCGCTTCAAGCCCACGCCAAGCGACAGCGAGAACTCAACTCCCCACGCTCCTCACGCCTTCAGCAACTCGACCTCAAAGAGCAACGTCGCGTTCGGTGGAATAACGCCGCCAGCCCCGCGAGCGCCGTAGCCGAGTTGCGGCGGAATCACCAACGTACGCTTGCCGCCGACTTTCATGCCCTGGACGCCTTCGTCCCACCCGGCAATGACCTCGCGGGCACCGAGCGAAAACCCGAACGGGTCGCCGCGATCCTTACTCGAATCGAACTTCGCGCCCTTGACGCCGTCTTTCCACAGCCAGCCAGTATAGTGGACGGTGACGTCGCTACCGGCCTTGGCGATCGCGCCAGTACCAATCACAACATCATCGAATTGAAGACCGGAAGTAGTCGTCTGCATAACGCCTCGCTAAGCGGGTAAGCGGCGGATGATCACGCCGAGTTTGGCGCGGCAAGCATGGGCTGGCGGACCCTCACGACGATGGGACGAAGAGCGAGTGGATGATTTTATTGGCGTAGGTCTTTTATTGATCCGACTTTTTATTGTGGCACGGGCATCTTGCCCGTGTTCGGACGACCAACCACGGGCAAGATGCCCGTGCCACGGAAGAATCGCAGGGGTTCAACTTTTATTCAGCCTTCCTTTATTAACCTAAAAAACGCAGTAAAGAACCATTTTACCGCAAAGTCGCCAAGAGCGCAAAGGACTTACAGCAAAGACAAAGCTCACTTGTTTGGTGAAGACACAAATCATACGTTTTTTTATTCAAAACCTTGCTTTTCCTTAGCGTCTTCGCGTCTTTGCGGTGGAAGTGTTATTCCAACTGCGTTTTCTGGGATTAAGTCTACTTTTCCGACAAAAAAAGAAAGGCGCGCAGGCGTAACGAAATGACTTCCGTTGACCTTTGCGCCCTTCAGTTTTTTTAGCATGCAGATCAACTGCCGATTAACCCAAACTTATTTGGGAATTAACACGGTATCGATGACGTGAATGACGCCATTGCTGGCCATCACATCAGTGGTGACCACTTTCGCGCCGTCGACCATCACCCCGCCAGCAGCGACGGTGACCGTAACCTTAGCGCCGTTAGCGGTGGCGACTTCGGCCTTGGGAGCGAGCTTCATGACATCGGCAGCCAGCACTTTACCGGGCACCACATGATAGAGCAGCACGGCCTTAAGTTTTTCTTTATCAGCGGCGAGAGCGGCGAGGGTTTCTTTGGGAACCTTGGCAAAGGCTGCATCAGTCGGAGCAAA
>JANMYZ010000484.1:0-10768 GCA_031382605.1 Planctomycetota bacterium
CCGACATCGGACATCGGACATCGGACATCGGACATCAGACCGACATCGGACATCGGATATCCGCGATCCTCTACGATCACGACGGCACCCTGGTGAATTCATTGCCAGTGGTGGTGGCGGCGACCAACGGCGTATTAGCAAAAAATGGTTACCCGGTCGAAACACCAGAAGTCGTGATCGCCGCGATGGTGTTGGCCACCGCCCCACGCATGGGCCACCACGCGCGGGTCAGCGATCCGTTAGTGCAGCGTCGTTTGGCGGCGGAATTTTACGCGGAAGCGCGCATCCTTGGCCCGCGCTTGGCCACGGCCTACGACGGCATTGCTGAATTGCTCGCCGCCATCGCTGGGCGCGGGATTGCTCAAGGCGTGATCAGCAACAACCAAGGCGAGGTGGTGCGCATCATCGTCAAACACCTCGGCCTCAGCCAACATCTCGCACTGACCTACGGCGAAGACGATGTCAGCGCAGCGAAACCACATCCCGCCGGAATTCACCAAGCGGCCGCTGTCCTGGGCGTTGCACTCGATCGTATTTTATTTGTCGGCGACAGCGAAAACGACAGCGAAGCCGCCCAGGCCGCAGGCGTGCGCAGCGTCGGCGTGACCTGGGGAATTCATGCGCGGGAAAAAATGCTGAGCTTGGGTTTTGACGCGGTGATTGATCATCCGCGAGAACTGTTGGCGCTGTTGGATTAGGTCGATGATGATTATCTTTGCTGTAGAAATTTGCATTTCATCTGCATGTGATCCTAAGCCATAGTAAACCTAAAAACCGTAATAGGAATTCAAACTTCCACCGCTAAGGCGCAAAGATGCCAAGAAAAGCAAAGGTTTGAATCAAAATATAGATGATCAATGGCTTAACCAAATGGGTGAAGCTTGATTTTGTTGTAAGTCCTTTGCGCTCTTTGCGCTCTTTGCGCTCTTTGCGGCTTAGCGGTAAAAAGGTTTTCTACTGCGTTTTTTAGGGTAAACGCTGAATTTGAACTAACTTTGAATAGTTGAAGCACGAACGACCCTCAACGACTCCGTAGCACGACAGCAAGAGCGTTGATTAAATCCTTCGGCTGGAATTAACATAAAATCGGCAACAGTTTATTCGACAAGGTTCACCGAGCATTCTTCAACGGTAATTTCCCAGGACACTCAGCGATAACCAGATGACCTTTTTCTAGAGTCAGATGATAGCGGCGTTCTTCGCCACCTTTGGGTTGGACGACGAGTGTGGCGGTGGTGGGCGTGGCTTCATCCAGTCGCCACATTCCGGCGACGACGGTGTCTTTGGCGAAGATGATTCGTGCCGTGCGTAGAGTCAGGTTGACGCCGAAATTTTCGACCTGAGCTGTCGCTGTGCGTGCTTCTTTCTGATCTTTGGTCAGCGCCTTTTCGTCGACGACCCAGATTCCGTAGAGGGCATCGGGGGTGAGCTTCTCGGCAGCGGTGAGGGTCTGAGCGAAGAGGCAGAGGCAGAGGCAAACGATGCGCATCATGGTGAGCTCCCGAGGGTAGGCGAAATCTCGACGCATCATCGGTCGACGGCTACGCTCAAGCGGCGTATTTGCGCTGAGCGTCTGCCCCACCGTCTGCCCCACCGTCTTTCGATCAGTAAGTCTCAAACCGGCGATGGCTCATGTAGTACTACGCGCCGAAATCTCCTTATCACACGAAGATTTTCGGCGCGTAGTACGTGGGGTGCGGGGCGAAGCCCTGCAACAACAGCATCCCAGCCCGGCTGAGCCGATCATGAACCTTTGGTTCCGGCTCTGCCGGGCTGGGGGGGGCGCGGATGTTAGTCACGAAAGCGCAACCACTGGCGATCGCCTATTTGGTGACTTCAGTGTCATCGCTTGGCGGGCGAGGTCTCCACGCACCTTTTAGATTCACCCTAAAAACCGCAGTAGGAATTCAAACTTCCACCGCAAAGCCGTTAAGACGCAAAGGAAAACAGAGGAAAACGGAGATCAAAAGTAAAACCTGAGTAATCAGTGGTTTCACCAAACGGGTGAATCTTGTTTTTGCTATAAGTCCTTTGCGCTCTTAGCGGCTTTGCGGTAAAATGGTTCTCTACTGTTTTTTTTTAGGTTCACGCACCAACAAGATGCTGCCGCAGGAGGGCGATGACGCGGTCTTGGTCGGCTTCGCTGAGCGATGAACTTGACGGTAGGCACAGGCCGCGTGCGAAAAATTCTTCGGCTACGGCTCCGCCAAGTGCGGTGCAGCCGTTGAACACTGGCTGCAGGTGCATGGGTTTCCACACCGGGCGTGATTCGATATTTTCTTTCTCGAATGCGACGCGCAATTGATCGGGGGTGGCGCGGGCGCTGCGAGGGTCGAGTTGAATGACGGTTAACCAGCGCGTGCAGCGGGTGCCTGGCAGGTGGTCGGTATCCGGGGCGAAGGATAAGCCGGGTACATCAGCTAGCAGGCGTTGGTAACGCTTTGCCACTTCGCGTCTGGCGTTGACGCGCTGATCAAGTACGCGCAATTGGCCTCGACCAATGCCAGCGCACACATTGCTGAGGCGGTAATTATAGCCGATGCGAGAGTGTTGGTAGTAAGGGCCTGGATCGCGCGCTTGGGTGGCGAGGAAACGTGCTTCATCGCACAAGCGTTTGTCGTTCGACAACAACATGCCGCCACCGGACGTGGTGATAATTTTATTGCCATTAAATGATAAAATACCGCAACGGCCAAAGGCTCCGGCGGCGCGACCGCGATAGGTCGCGCCGAGTGCTTCGGCAGCATCCTCAATAAGCGCTACGCCGTGGCGATCGCAGGCAGCAATCAATGGATCGTAGTCGGCGCTCTGTCCGTACAGATCGACGCTGATAATAGCTTTGGGCAGACGTCCGGCTCGCGCGGCATCGTCGAGTCCTTGGGCAACTAAAGCCGGATCAATATTCCAGCTCTGGCGTTCACAATCGACGAAGACCGGGGTTGCGCCGACATAGGCGATGGGGTTGGCGCTGCCGCAGAACGTGAGCGATGCGCACCAGACGGTATCGCCGCGCCCAACATTCTGACTCATCAGCGCCAAATGGAGGGCAGCTGTGCCGCTCGATAATGCGACTGCCGCTGCGACGCCATGACGCGTCGCCATTTCTTGTTCGAAGGCGTCGCCATGAGGTCCAAGCGGCGAGACCCAATTCTGAGCGAACGCCTCTTGCACCAGAAGGATTTCATCTGTTCCCAGATGTGGAGCAGAAAGATAGACTCGCGATTTCGGGTCGTGACTCATGGTGATTCCTGTTTCGCTAGCGGTTGCGCGGGGACGCCAGCGACTCGCTGACCATCTGGTACATGACGTATGACCACGGCGCCAGCAGCGACCACACATCCTTTGCCAATGCGAATGCCCGGAATGACGCTGGCGCCGATGCCGATCAGCGTGCCGTCGCCGACCGTGACGTTCCCAGCAAGATGTACCCCTGGGCAAAGATGAACACCGTCACCAATCACGCTGTCATGATCGACGGAGGCATTGGTGTTAATGATAATGCCTGCACCTAAACGGCAGCCGGTTTGCACGGTGGCGTTGGCCATGACCACCGTGCCAGCACCGCAGATGGTTGATGGACTGACCCAAGCACGCGGATGGAAAAGCGTGGGAAGACTGAAATGAGCGGCGCGAAAGACGTGCAGCAATCGCAGCCGCAGAGCGCAGTTGCCAATGCCCAGCAGGACTCCATCAGCAAGGACGAGTTTTTTATCTAACGCAGAAGTCGTTCCGAGTACCGGAAGTTCCAGCTGAGTCGTTCCCGTAAGGGCCGCATTATCATCGATGAAGCCCAAGACCTGAAGCTGAGCCGCTTGCGCGCATTCCGCCAAAACTCGTCCGTGACCACCAGCACCAATAATCACCAAGCGCATGTGGCGACCTCATCATGTAGGCAAATAGGTAAAGCGGGAAAGCGGTTCATTCTTGCATGGTCAAATAGTCATGAGGTGACGCAAGACATGGCCAGGATGTTTGGTTCGTTGGTTCAACCGCTCGCGCCGAGTGGCGTGCAGGAGATGGGCGATTACTCGCCCGGCGCTGGAATAGTCAGCGGCGTCGGTACGGCCCACTGGTTCAATAAGAGTTGATGATTTGCCAGGGTCGCCCAGTGGTTATTCGCGGGTGTATTGACGGTTATTGAGAGGGGGTCTAGGCGGAGCAACAAAGCGGTGAGCGATTGACGTACCGCTGCGTCGGGGTCTTTGTCTGCGCGTTCGGCTAAATCATTAATCGCCACCGGTGCGTCCCACGTCAAGGTAGTGGCCAAGGCGGTGGCAGCGGTGGTGGCGGTGGCACGTTCTCCATTGATGACCAAGTACATCAAATGATTGACCAGTTCGGTGTTGGCGTAGCCGTTCAGATTACCAATCGCTAACACCAGTGCCTGTTTACCGAGTGGGTCGATAATAGAGGCGCGGTATTCATCGATCAGTTTATGAATAGTTGCCGTCATCGCTTCTGAGGCTTTGCCGTGTGGGATCAGGCGGATGGCGTGGTTGCGCTCGGCTCCGGTTTTGATCAGCAATGCCCATTCAAGAGCGTTGATGGTTTCTTGAGCATCGAAGCCGCGACTTTCGAGCAAAAATTCTAGCGCTTGCTGGCGTACGCTGGAAGAATCGGAACCGGGAAGCGTTTGCGGGCCGCGTGGATCGGCAAGGCGATAAGCCCACGATGGCGCGCTGACGGGGTCGATGAGCGACAGTGTGACGAGTGCTGAAATCACCAGCGCTGGTTCGGTTTCTATGGTTAAATAGCGACACAAATAATCGGCCACGATGGGCTCACGATAGGCGCGTAGCGAACGTAAGATGGCCAGACGAGTTTCCAGGCTGTCTTGTTGCCAGCGCCAAGCGGCAACCGGGCCATTGCTGCGCGTCCACGGTTCACCTTGGTAGAGCAGCCGACTCATCAGTAGGCTAAGGCCGAGCTGGCTTTGCTTGGTCTCTAAAAAACCGATTTGTCGGGTGATCCACGCGGGCTTGGTACTGAACAACGCCTGCCAGCGTCCGGTGGACGAACGATCCAGCGAAACGGCTTCGGGGTTGGCGATGATCGACGGATCAATGGTGGTTGCAGAAAAAGCAGAAGCGGAGCCCGCGAGCAACCAGAAGGTCGCAAGAAAACAGCGCAAAAAGCAGCGCGAAAAGCAGCACGAAAAAATCATGGCTTCACCTCGACCCAGGCCGCCCGTTGTTGCGGGAATTGTTGGCTGAGCGAGCGCAGGACGGAGGGATCTCGATCGTAATAGGGGCCGACCAGAACGTTCAGCGCGTTCCCCTGAGCGGCAAGATAAGAACGGAAGCCGAGGCTGGTGAGGTGATCGCAAAAACGTTGCGCTTCGGCGCGACGATCGGCTGGTCCGTTGGCTATTTGCACGGCCCACAAACGCCGTGGCGCAGGCGGCGGACTGGGGCGCGGGCCGTTGCGCATGTCGCTGATCAAAGATCCTTGCAGCGCGCGCAAGCGTGGATCTTGCACGGCTGCCGCCGTCAATCGTTGGGCGATGGATTGCAGCCGTTCTTTCCGCCCAGCGGCGAGTGCGCTTTGCGCGTCGATGCCAGCCAGCGCGAGATCGCGGATCTGGCCAGGATCGTCAACGCTGCGTCCGCTAGAAACCAGCGTCAGCAACAAACGTACTTTGTAGCGGTGGCGACCGTCGGGTCGTTCATAGCCCGCTAAACAGCGGACACTGGCTTCTTCGATCAGGCCTTTGCTGGTATTGAAGCGATATTGACTGATCAAATCGCGAATCTGCACATAGCGCTGATCGTTACCAATCCACTCCACGCTGGTTGGTAATTTAAGCTGAAATTCCGGATTCGATCCAGAGCGAGTACGGCGCACTTTGCCTTGCACATTGCGTTTTCCGGCTGGCAGTAAGCCATACGTTAAATCCACGCTCCACGCCTGTTCACTGCCGGGCGGCAAGGGGAGTAAATTAAAATCGAAGAAGCCAATCGCTTTGCCGGTGTCGCTTGGCCGGGTTGCGGCGTCTAGCTCATGGACGGCCCCGTTGGCGGAAAATTTCATCAGCGATACTTGGTCACGGCCATCGACTTTGGCAATCAGCACGGTGGTGTTGTCTGGGCCGACACAGATTAATTGCAGGTCGGTTGTTTGCACGGTTGGCGGCAGATCAACGTCTTTGTGCGCCGGGTTTTCAATGACCTCGCTGATTTCAGTGCGCAGATGGTAGGTGATGGTTTGCCCAGGATCGAACTGCAAACGGCTCGGCCGCATGGCGAGAACAAATGCCGTGACGCCGAGCGCTGCCACCAGCAAAGCGGCAACCACCGCAGCCGTAGCAGCATGATTTTTGATGCGAGCAAAAAAGGCCATGTGAGGGCAGCATGCTGGTGATGTAGCGGTGGGGGCAAGAGCAGTCCGGGGCCTTCAAAACTCCCGGACTTCCTGAGCAGGGGCTAGCCCTTAGCTTCCGGCCATGCAAGCCATCCGTTCTGTAAAAATCGCTCCTGGTGTGGTCATCGGGGGCAAGTTGCCGGTGCTGATCATGGGCCCGTGTGTTATCGAAAGTGAACGCCACGCGCTGACGATGGCCAAGTTGGTCCAACAAGCAGCCAAGCGCATTGGCTGGCCGGTGATTTTTAAAGCGAGCTACGATAAAGCCAATCGCACCAGTCATCAGAGTTTTCGCGGCAATGGCATGGAAGAGGGCCTGCGCATTTTGGCGCGAGTCAAAGAGGCCACGGGAATGCCCATTACGACCGATGTTCATGACGCCACCCAGGTGGCTGACGTGGCCAAAGTGGTGGATCTGATTCAGGTCCCGGCGCTGCTGTGCCGTCAGACCGATTTGGTCGAGGCCTGTGCCCGCAGCGGTCGCGCTACCAGCATCAAAAAAGGTCAATTTCTCGCGCCGCAGGATTGCGGCAACATTGTGGCAAAATTCGAGGCGCTCGCGGGACAACATCGCCTAGTCCTGATCGAACGCGGAACGTCGTTTGGCTATAACACTCTGGTCAGCGATTTTCGCTCGTTACCGATCATGCGCAGCCTGGGCGTGCCAGTGATTTTTGACGGCACGCATTCGGTTCAAGCGCCTGGCGGCATGGGCACCAAAAGCGGTGGTTCTGGGCATTTTGCGCCGTTATTGATGCGCGCAGCCATGGCGGTGGGCGTCGAAGGATTGTTTCTGGAAACTCACGACGACTGGGAAAACGCCATGAGTGATGGCCCCAACGTAGTGCCATCTAAAGAATTGCAGAGCTTGCTCAAAGACCTCAAAGCGATTCATCAGGCCTTGGGTCGACCAGCGCCACCTGCTCCACGCGTTGCAGGCACCCCGCGCAAGGCCAGTCGCCAGCGGTGAATCTTCGGCGTGAGTGGGCGTGATAAGCACGGTCAACTTTGAGTGGCAGTTGGCGTACGGTGATTGCAGGATTGCTGTTCGGTCTGCTGTTCAGTCGTCGGCCTCGCGTTCGTGCAGAGGTCAACGTCGTCATCTCAAGCACACTTTCTGAAGGAGGCCTCATGGCGCGCATGTTGAGTGGTTGGATCGCGGTGACGGTATCGGTGTTGCTGACGTCGTCATTGTTAGCGGTAGACAGTGGCAAAAACGCGGCTGCGCCTGGAGCGAAAGAAGTCGACCTTAAAGCGCGTATGAAAACCCTGATTGGGGAGGCGTCGAATTCGGGCGATCTGTGGACGGCGATCATGGCCGATACATTTGCCATGACCAAGTTAGGCGCTCGTCCATCCGGACTGCTGACCGATTGCAAGATTATCGGCGACCCGTTGTTCGCCTTTCCCAATATCATCAGCGGTTTTCATCAGCAGAGTGACGTTTTGGTGGTGGTTTCAGGAGCCCAAATCTTTCGCGTCGGGATGGATGGTCATCCGCTGGGCGTGGCGATTCCGCTCAAGTTCAGCCCGCATCGAAGCGCGATCAGTCGTGACGGTCGTTTTGTGGGCGTGGTCGAACGGCAGTATTTCCCAGATCATGAATTGAAAATCAGCGTGATCACTTTGCCGGAAGGCAAAGAAGTGTTCACCGCCACGGTGCCCGTCGCAAAGGGCGATTATTTTTCTGGCTTGCCGCACATTGCGGAAGACGGCACGGCGATGGCGGTATCGATGGCAGACGATGATGGCGCGGTGTGTCTGTATGGAGTGCGTAGTGCGGCCAAGCCATTGACCTTGAAGGGCTATTTTCGCCCTGTTTGCGTTGGCACCGGCGGTACGTGGGCGGTGGCAGAGCCGGTGTCCAATCACAAAGCCGACACACGCGTGTGGACGCTGTTGGCTAAGGGCGAGACCACCTTATTGGCGAGCACTGCGGGACCAGGCCTTGCCGCTGCCATTCGTCAGGATGATCCGACGCTCGTGCACATTATTCAGAGCAATGGCACGATGATCCCGTTGCCGCTCGACCTGCCGTTGGCGCGCAAGGCGCAGATCGGCAGCGCGGGCAATTACTTGGTGGTGAGCACCGGTTGGCCAGCGAAGGCGACTTCTACGCTGGATTTATTGGGGAATCCCATCGAGGTTCCTGCTATTTCGACGACGATGTTGTACCGTTGGAGCGATCTTGCCAAAGCGACGGCTTTGGCGAAGCCGGTCATCACCTTGCCGGGGATTTTTTGCGTTGGGCGTCTTACGGGCACGTCAGTTTTTGTCGGTGCCGAAACTCAATTAGCGGTTATTGATGTCACGCAGCCAAATCTGGTGGCGACCCCGTTGATGACGGTAGCTGACGATATTGAACATCTTGAAGCCGACGCCGGGCGCTTGAACGTATGGTTAAACCACGAGCAAAGATTGATTGCCAGCGAAGAGGGCAAGATTTTGTTTCAGGGACGAGTCAGCTCGGCGCGTTTGCACGATGCGTGGTTCTTAGAAGTTCGCACGCAAACCAGAGACGTTGATTGGGTACGTCTCGCAGAAAATCCAGAGGACCGTCAGGTTACTCGTTTGAAACTTGAACATCCAGGTGGTTATTGGTTCAGAATGGATCGATATCATCGGCATCTGGTGGCGTCCTCTGATAAAAAAGATTGGTATGATTTCGATCCACTCACTGGCAAGTCGCTCAGCGATTCGAAGCATGATAAGGCTCCTGAACTAGAGGCCTTGGATACCGATGCTGTGGGAATAATGGTGAGCCAAGCCGGGCGCATGGTGCCTCGTCTCAAGCTGTCATCGTTGCCGCCGGGCGATGATGCGACGGTGTGCTGGAATCCCTTAGACGCTTGGCGTGTGGGCAAATCTTTGGTGGTCTTGGATCGTCACGGCCAAGTGTACGTGGCGCCACAAAAACGTGGATCATACCAGATGATCGGCTCAGCAAATTATCCCGAGAGCCTCGCTCTTTCTGACTACGGCGACATGGTCGTGGTGGATAATAAAGAGAAGATCATCGCCAGTTTAGTTGCCGGCCCAGCGCTCGCGATCAAAGGGCCGTTGATTGGGGATAAGTCTGATAGCCTTCCAGAAGGACCATGGCGGGTGAAGAGCTATTTCTATATTCCCCCGCATGGCAAATCGCTGAAGTGGGATTCAGACATATGTGGTTTCACGCCAATTCGATTACGCAGTCCTGTGAGCGGTGAAATGTTGGTGATAACCGCATCGTTGATCTTTGAAGTCGGCCCTCATTTTGGCGCTAAAGTTGGCGCCCTGGATCGGCAAGGCGCCCGCGATTCCAGATATTAGCCGATTGCGGATGTATTAACGAAGATTCCTTTTCCCGGCTTTTTCCCCGGCCCTTTCCTCGACCCTTTCCTCGACCCTTTTCGCTGTGAGCATGCCGCTATGAACATCGTACTTGGTATAAGCGGCGGCATTGCTGCCTACAAAACGCCAGAGGTCGTGCGCGCGTTGGTGAAGCGTGGTCACACCGTGCGCTGTGTGCTGACCGCTGCCGCTCAACGCTTGGTGACTGCGGAAGCGCTCGCCGCCGTGAGCCGTCAACCAGTGTTCAGCTCAGCGTGGACCACCGATGGTTCGATGCCGCATATCGATCTCGCGCGTTGGGCGGACACCGTGGTGATAGCCCCAGCGACTGCCGACGTGATGGCGCGTTTCGCTTTGGGTTTGGCTGATGACCTGCTGACCACTTTATTTTTAGCGCTCGAACCAACCAAGCGCGTGATCGTGGTCCCCGCGATGAATACCGTCATGTGGAACAAGCCCATCGTGCAGAGCCACGTCGTCACGCTGCGCGCCGCTGGCGCAACGATCCTGCTGCCGGTGGAGGGCAACCTCGCGTGCGGTGAACAAGGCATCGGCGCCATGGCGGAGCCAGAAGTAATTGCTGGAGTCATTGGTTAATGTCCGATGTCCGATGTCCGATGTCCGATGTCATACATCCTTTAAAATCTACCGAGGTGGTCGAAGGTCGATTTTTGGGCAAGCGGCAGAACTCTCGCACACCTCGGTACCAAAACGACAGCGGACATCGGACATCGGACATCGGACATGGGAAGGACATCGGACATTGGAATTGGTCGCTCGCCTTTTTTAGCACCTTATTGCTGATCGCCCTGCCTTTGGTCGCGCTGTTCCTTGCGCACCGTCAGTGGATTCGTCGCAAGGGCATGGTCGGTCTGCGCGAAAAACTCACCGGTCGCGGTCCACGTTTGACGCCAGGGCAGATCATGGTGCACGGTGTCAGCCTTGGTGAAGTGAACCTCATGCGCCCGGTGGTGCCGAAATTGGAAGCGGCATTTGGTGCGCGGTGTTTACTGACGACGACGACAGAAACCGGCCGCGCGCGGCTTGATGAAGTCTTTGCCGATCACGAACGCGC
>JANMYZ010000572.1:0-4458 GCA_031382605.1 Planctomycetota bacterium
ATTGGTTTGCCTGGACTCAAGCCGGTCGATCAATTGAAGATCAAATATAAACTCGAAACCGCTGCTGGCGAAACGGCGAGCAACGAAATTTATTACACGGTGAATGCGGTTCCGTAAAAGTTCACTGAAAATGCTGCCGCAAATAAAGAGCGCGGAATGAGCACAGCGGCCTGGAGCATAAAAATGCTCCAGGTCGTTTTTTTTTAGCGTTTAAGCCGGAGCCAGTAGCTGCGGCCATCTTGATAAATCTGTAAGGTCAAATCTCGCTGTTCGCTGAGCGCGGTGGCGTCGGCTGTTGTGCGCAGTTGGCCGTGGGTGCGTTCGCGCATCAAACGGTCTCCGGGTTTGAGTTTGGCTCGCTCAGCAATGCTGCCGGCTTCGACGCTGGTGATGGAGAGACCTGCTTGGTCATCAGTGGTCGCCCACAGACCAAAACCGCTGATGGGAACGCCTTGTTGGAGTGCGGTGGTTTTAGTCGCCGCGTCGAGTTTTGCTTGGATTTCATCGGCGGATATGGGCGTAACGACTTGTTCAATTTCCTTACCGGCACGCCACAGGCGAAGCGTAATCGGTTGCTCAAGCGTACTGCTGGCTACCCGCGATTGAAATTGCTGGATGCTGACGATGCGTGCTTGATTGATGGCAAGGATGACATCTCCGACTTCCATGCCGGCCTTGCCAGCCGGGCCGTGCGGCACGATTCCAGTAACGAGCACGGCCTGCGTTTGAGTCAACCCCAGGGCTTTGGCTTTGTCTGCTGTCAAATCATCCATGGTGATCCCAACCATGGGGCGACGAACTTTCCCATGCACGCGAAGGTCGTCTGCGACTCGCCGTGCGAGGTTGGCGGGGATAGCGAAACCAAGGCCGATATTTGCGCCGGTGCTACTTTTAATGCTGGCGTTGATGCCGATGACGCGGCCACGACTGTCGACCAGTGGTCCGCCGCTGTTCCCAGGATTAATCGCTGCGTCGGTTTGAATGAAAGAATCGAAACCGCGAATGCTCTGGTAAATGCCGATCGAACGATCAGTAGCCGAAACAATTCCGGAGGTCGCACTGTAACCAATGCCAAGTGGGTAGCCGAGCGCGACGACCCAATCACCGACTTTGGTCTGATCGCTGTCATCCCAATCCAACGCGGGCAAATGAGGCATTTTGACCTTCAGAACAGCGAGATCGGATTCGACATAGACGCCAACATATTCCGCTTCGAGTTCACGATTATCACTGAGCACGACCTGCACGCGATCGTAGGTAACCAGTTTACCATCTGGGCCGGCAACAAATTCTTGTTCGTTGTTGGTTTGCACCACCACGTGCGCGTTGGTGATGATCCAACTGGCTTGCTCATCGCTGTGAAACACAAAGCCAGAACCTTCGCCGACTTCGACTTCGCGTTTGGTCCATTCGCGGCTACGAACATTTGTGTATATTCGTTGTTCTTTGGTATGGATCGACACCACGCTGGGCGCGACCAATTCATGGATCAGGTTGACCGCACGCGAAAAACGTTCGAGTTCTTTGGATGCTTCCTTGAGCTCGCTACGTAGATTTTCACGTCGACTATCTTCGCCGGCGTGGATGAGCGAGATGCTGACAAGAAGGAGCAGAATAACGTGACGGTAACGCATGATGACCTCCGACAGAAAAAGACGGAGCAGAAGGCCGTACATTACTGCCAGATGTGCTTAGACGCCACCAAAGCGGCGTTCGCGTGCCTGATATTCATGGAGGGCGGTGTGATAGGCCGCAATGTCAAAGTCTGGCCATAACGGCAAAACGCTGACGTATTCGGCGTAGGTCGCCTGCCATGGCAGGAAGTTTGATAAGCGCTGTTCGCCTGCCGTGCGAATGACCACGTCAACATCGGGCGCACCAGGTGCGTACAAATGCGCCTGAACGGTTTCAGGAGTAATTTCTTGCGGCGCAAGGCGACCGGCGGCGACTTCGGCGGCAATAGCACGACAGGCGTCGGTGAGTTCGTCTCGTCCGCCGTAGCTCAGCGCCAAACTGAGCACCATGGAATGATTATCGGCGGTGGCTTTGATAGTGCGATCAAGCGTTGCGCGCACGTTGGCAGGTAGGCGATGCAGACTGCCAATCGCTTCCAGCCGCACGTCGTTGTCGTGCAACGTTGGTAGTTCGCCGATCAGAAAGCGATCCAGCAAGGACATCAAAAAATCAATTTCGCGTTGCGGACGAATCCAGTTTTCGGATGAAAATGCGTAGAGCGTCAAACGTTCGATGCCAAGCTTAACGCTTTCGGTGGTGATGGCGCGCACCACGTCAGCACCTTGTTGATGGCCGCGCGTGCGATCCCAAGTGCGCGCTTTCGCCCACCGGCCGTTACCATCCATGATGATCGCGACGTGCCTGGGTAGGTGCAGCGGATCAAGTCCGGCGGCACGCGCGTAGTCACGAGGTTTAGCATGGGTAAGCGTCATCGCGGGTGCTCTTCGAGGATTAGCGTACGATGATTTCTTCGCGCCCAGGACCGGTCCCAATCCATTTCACCGGCACGCCGATGCGGCGTTCGATGAATTCGATATAGTTGCGCGCCGCCGCCGGCAGATCCGCATATCGACGCACCAAATTGAGCGGAGTTTTCCAGCCCGGCATGACTTCGTACACCGGCTTCGCTCGTGCTAAATCATCGATGCGTGCCGGAATGGTGTCGCTGCGCTTGCCATCAATTTCGTAGGCGACACACACCGGAATTTCACTCTCGGTATCAAGAATGTCGAGCTTCGTCAGCGCAATCGCATCAACGCCATTGAGGCGACATGAAAAACCAACCGCGACTAAATCGAGCCAGCCGCAGCGACGTGGGCGTCCGGTGGTGGCGCCAAATTCGCCGCCGCGTTTGCGAATGTCTTCGCCTTTTGCATTCAGCAGTTCGACCGGAAATGGTCCTGAGCCAACGCGGGTGCTGTACGCCTTCACCACGCCGATGATCTCACCCAATTGCTTGTGTGATAATCCACTACCGGCGATCACGCCACCGACACCAGTGTTAGAACTGGTGACGAAGGGATAGGTGCCGTAGTCGATATCGAGCAAGACGCCTTGGGCGCCCTCAAACAGGAACGCTTTGTTAGAAGCGGCCGAACGGTGCAATAAATCAGCGGTATCAGCGATCAGAGGCGCGATGCGGGTGCATGCGGGCATCACCTGCACGATGGCCGTATCAATGTCGATCAGCGGGGCTTTGAGGTACGCCAACTGTTCGTTCACCTGCGTCAGCTGGGCGCGGAGTTTGATGGTAAACGTGGGAAGGTCGCGCAATTCACCACAACGCAAACCCGTACGAGCAACTTTGTCAGCGTAGCACGGGCCGATACCGCGCAGCGTGGTGCCGACTTTGGCGTCGCCCTTGCGGTTTTCAAAAGCCGCGTCGAGGGCTTTGTGGCTTGGCAAAACCAAGTGCGCGCGATCGCTGACCAGCAGTCGCGCCGTCGGATTGACGCCGCCTGCAATCAGTTCGTCCAATTCGTTGCATAACGCCAACGGATCAACCACCACGCCATTGCCGATAACGCAGGTCGCTTGGTCGTGCATGATCCCGGAGGGCAGCAAATGCAGAACGGATTTGCGTCCGTTGACCACCACGGTGTGGCCCGCATTGGCACCACCTTGGCAGCGCACCACCACATCGGTGTGGGCTGCGAGCAAGTCGATGACTTTCCCTTTTCCCTCGTCGCCCCATTGCAGGCCAAGCACGACTTTATTGCCGCTGATGTGGTGGTTGTTGCTGTTTGATTGAACGCTGAAAGTCGTCGGAATCGCGCTGGTCATCTGCCATCCTGTGGAACGAGTCGTTGTGCCCGTCGCTGTACGTGAAAGCACCCGCCGCCGGCCTCTACCACTGATGGCAGGCCCGCAACGGGGCGTCGATACGCTAGGACTCAGGGCGGGACGGCAAGCAGGGACTGCGCCACACGCAAGGAACCCGCATAGCCTTTCGTCCCAGGACCGTTGGGGGGTCGGATGGTACATAAAGAACATGTGCCCCCAGCCCCGCTCCTCGCCCTCTGACGATGACTCATTTAGCACCATGGATTTTATCGCCGAGGCCCGTCGGCCTTTGCTGGTAGAGCGTCATCGTAAGCTCATTGAAGAGATGGAATCCGGCTTGTCGGACAGCTTGATTACCGGTGAATCGGACAATCCACGGTTATTGGCGATGTTGAAAGACTTGGAAGCCGACAGCGAAAAAGCGCGACTGGAACGAACGCTCAAGGCCTTGGCCGACGACACGCATTACAAAGACATGACTTTGCGGAGCGCGTTGGTTGAGCAGCTCTGCTTGTGGCGTGAAGAAGGTAACGCCGAGGTCGCTGCCTTGCAGCTGCACGTCATTGGCATTTATCGCAATGTGCGCGTGGTGATCGCGGCTCGACAGGGTTCGCCGCCATCATTGGCTGATCTGCGTGAATTGCCGGCGTCGATGTTGGT
>JANMYZ010000584.1:0-2434 GCA_031382605.1 Planctomycetota bacterium
TGGATGGCTGGCGCCAGCGAAGCGCTCTATAGCACGTTGATGATGCGCGGAGATTTTATCGCGCCGAATCTGAACTACGAAAACCAAGATCCCAAATTGCCCAAGCTCAACATCGTCGCGAAACCGGTCACCGGAGTAAAACTCAAACACGTCTTGTCGAATAGCTTTGGGTTTGGCGGAACGAATGCGTGTCTAGTGCTGAAGGCCGTCTGATGTCATCCAATGTCTTATGTCCGATGTCCGATGTCCGATGTCATTGGCGTACCACGTGACATCGGACATCGGACATCGGACGTCGGACATAAGAACAATGAAAGCGCTCATCATCGGCGCTGGGCCTTCCGGCCTTACGAGTGCGGTGTTGCTGGCTGAACAAGGCTGGCAGGTCACGGTGTTGGAGGCGCACGCCATTCCTGGCGGACTGTTGCAGCGCTTCCGGCGCGGGCCGTATTGGTTTGATACGGGGTTTCATTTTATTACTGGCGGTGGAGCTGGTGGACCGTTTCGGCCGTTGGCTGCGCGTCTGGGGATTCTTGAACGGATCCATTTTCTGCCCCACGATTTGGCGCGGCAATTTCGTATTCATCTCCCCGATGGTGGCGTGGTCGATCTTCCGGCTGGCATTGCAGAATGTGAAATCGCCTGCGCTCGCCGTTGGCCGGAGCAAACCCTTGGTTTCGCCCGCTTTTTCGCCGAACTCAAAGCCGGCCTCAGACAAAAACCATGGCTGGCAATGCTGGTTCCTGCCGACACGCCAGCGCCGTCGATGGATCCCAATCTTTCGGTATCAGAAGTCTTGGATCGCTGCGGTGTCACTGGCTTAGCGAAAGAAGTGCTTGGCTGTCTGTCCGGCATCTTGGCGATGAAACCAGAGCGCACGCCGATGGGCTTGTACGCCACCTTCGCCGGAACGTCGATCGCGGGTTCGTGTCGTGCGGTTGGTGGTGGCGAAGCGATCATCACACCGTTGGTCGATCGACTGAAAGAACTCGGCGGGACGTTGTTGCTGAATCGCGCGGTGACCCGCATTGAATTCAGCGAACGTGAAGTCACCGCCGTGGTGGACGTGAAGGGCAATCGTCATGTCGCCGATCTCTATCTTGCGACCTGTCATCCGGCAGAAATTTTACGTCTGACCGGACCAGGCGGCATGCGTCCTTCATTAGAAAAACGCATCCGCGATACGCCTGACAGCGCCAGCGTGGTGATGGTTTATGCGGGATTGTCAGCGCCGCCGTTGGTGCTGGGTCGCAGTCATCACTTCGCTCGCATACGCGACAACGAAGATCTTTACTACCTCGCACCAAGTAACTTCGAAGAGACCAACGTAGCGCCCTATTTGGAAGCCATGGTGTGGGTTCCCGGAGACGCCGTGGCGGCGTGGCGCGACACTAAAAAGGGCCGACGCCCCGACGACTACGAAGCGTGGAAACGCGCGTGGGAAACGGAAATACTCAGCGCAATCACTACGCGACATCCGGAACTGGCCGGCACCATCACGCGCGTGTGGTCGTCGTCACCGCTGTCGGTCGAAGATTATGTGCATTCTCGCAACGGCGCCGCCATGGGCTTGTCGCACGATGTTGGCCACGTCGGCACTGACCCCCTGCCGCGCCGCAGTCGTCTAAAAAATTTATTCTTCGCCGGTCAAAGCATCGGCCATCCAGGAGTCCTCGGCGCGATGATCGACGGATTTGTTATGGCAGGAGCGATTGTCGGAAAAGATTTGGCCGGAGTGGAAACCCCGACTCCATCGGCGACGACGGCGTTCCGGATAGAAGAGCGAAAACCTGGAACGCAGGAAGCCTCGTAGATTACTGTTTTTTCTTACTCCAAGCGACTCATCAAAGCGGAAAAAATCGAACAGGAGACGCGGAGACGCGGAGGTAAGAGGAGGAAAGGGATCATTTTCTCCGACAAATATCTTCCCCTCCTCCGATCTCCTCGTCTCCTGTTCGATTTTTTCCGCTTTGGCTATCCAATGAGATGGAACCCACACGAAACGCCGCAGAGCCTTATAAATTGAGACTTTTCAGCATTTCGTGGATCGCGCGTTCATCTTCTGGGTACGCTGGCTGCAAGGTTAAGGCTTGTTCAAGGTGACTGCGCCGCTCGGCCGGATCACTGGAACAGCGCGCCAATAGGACGTGCGCGTTAAAGAAATTCGGATTGATTGCCACGAGTCGCTCAGCGAATGGACGTGCTTCCACAATTTTACCGGCGGCCAGCAGTTCTAACACGCGACGTTCGGTCAGCACATATTCTTCGCCGAAGCGTTCGTGCTTTGCCCGATCTGGCGATTCCAACAACGGGGCCGCTCGCTGTGGACCGTTGATGCCGAACGGCAATGCAGCACCAAGGCCGTGGAATGGCTCAGCAACCCACAGCACCTGCGCCGTCAGGTCAGCCACCACCAAATGCGCGCCAATCCAGG
>JANMYZ010000663.1:0-1828 GCA_031382605.1 Planctomycetota bacterium
TCGCCGTCACCGTAGCGGTCGGCAAACCATCATCGCTGACGGTCGCGTCGAGCAAAGCGCTCGCGGACAACGTGATCGTTTGATCGATACCCGCGCTCACCGTCGGCGCGACGTTAGGCGGAGTAAATGCAGCCTGCGGCACCAGACTGCGTGCATATCCAGGGCCTGACCACTCAAGACGCGCTAGAGCGCCACCGCCGTTTTCAAAGAATTCGACCAGCAACGTCTGTGGCACTCCAGCGGTCATGGTGATGGTGCCGGTGTTTTCGGTCGGCCCGTGGTTGGTCCAATTATTAATGATCTGCTGACCATCGACCGACATACGAATGCCGTCATCACTCGTGGTGATAAAAGTCCACGTACCCGTGGCTGGAGCCGTCACGGTGCCCGACCACCGCGTCGTATAGGTGTCCGCACCAATGCCCGATGCCGGCGCCGTATTGCCCCAATCAAAGTTAATCTGTGCGTCAATACGGGTTACCGATGTACCGGTGAAATCCATGTTATCCCAATAGGTCGCGTTCAGTCCGCTGACCCCGCCGACCGTCACCGTGACAGGCGCGCTCTCGGTGCTAGCACCGTCATTGTCGGTTGCGCGCGCGGTGAACGTCCACGTGCCAGCTCCTATATTATAAAGTGGTACGCTGTACGGCGCATTGGTCGCGCTGGCGATGACCACGCCATTCTTGAAAAATTCCACCAACGCAACGGTGCCGTCAAGATCGCTGGCCTCTGCGGTCAACGTCAGGAAACCCGGCGCCGGAATACGAGTGCCCACTGAGGGATTTGTCAGCGCAATCATTGGTGGAAATATTGGTGTCGCGACGGTAATGCTCACGGGCGTGGCAGTCGCCGTTTGGCCATCGGCTAAATAGACCACGGCACTGATGCTCTGTTCACCAAGGGCCGTCGGTGCCCACGACAGCGTGTACGGTGCCGTCGTGTCGCTGCCAATCACGCTCCCATTTATCAAGAATTCAACCCGGTCGACCAGCGGATATCTGGCGGTATTGGCGGTGATCACGACGCTGTCAGGTTGGTGCACGATCGCGCCGGCCAGCGGCGACGTCAGCTCAATTTCTAGCGGCGCTTCCATGTTCAGAATCCATTCCTCCAGCACGCTCATCGCCGTGCTGTCGACCATATTTTTCGCCAACGGCGGCATTTTCGTTCCCGCAGCTAAACTCGTGTCGCGCGTATGCACGAGCGAACGGCTGAGATATCCTGGCGCGATCAACCGCGCCTTAGCAACTCCCAGCGTATTCATTGCCACGCCATTGATGAGACCCTGGTCCACCAATGGCGTATCGAAACGCGCGTCAAATTCAGCGTGGACGCCACCTGGGCGATGACAGTGTGAGCAATTCGCATCGAGCCACGAACGCACGCGATCGGCGTGGCTGGCACTGGTGTTGCTCACATCCACGGTTTTGGTCAATGAAGGAATGATCGCGTCACTGGGCGGATTGGAGAACAAACCGAGCTTGCTCCAGGTTTCCAGCTGATTGCCGCTGACACCGGAATACGGGTAGGTGCCATTGAGCTGGCGACTGTTTACACCAAGCACGTGATTCGCGTTGGTATTGTGGCAGGACAAACAATCATCGCGGCTCGGATACGTCCAGGTTTGCTGGAAGGTTCCGCCGCTGCTGTCCGTCAGGGTATACGTTTCGTCAAGCCCACTGCTCAACAAGGTTGCCTGCGTGCCAGCCGCATTCCATTTGTAGGTCACGCCATAGACCGTGTCGTCAGGCGAACGCACCAGCAGACGGGTTTCTAATTTGCGTCGATGATCGGCAAAGGCGTAGTCGTCGAGTTCAAAGTGTTT
>JANMYZ010000699.1:0-4928 GCA_031382605.1 Planctomycetota bacterium
GGATGATTACGCCAAGGCCGGTTTTAATCATCGCGGCGGAAGCTTTATCAAAGGCGATATTTCCTGCGAAGGCCGCCCTGATTTCGCCGTCGATGGCGAGATAAAATTATCTGGCGTCACCCCACGTTTAGAGGGCGTTTACGCCATTAGTCGCTGCATTCACCGCTTCGATACGCGTAACGGTTACGGCTGCTTTCTCTCCGTCGCACGCGGAGATTGGCAGCCATGACTAGTCACGGACTCGCCGGTTATGGCACCTTTACGCTGGGCGTGGTGACCGACAACGACGACCCCGAATCACGTGGTCGCGTGAAGGTGCGACTGAGCGCTATCGACGTTGAACTGTGGGCCGTGGTGGCGGTGCCATCGGCGGGCAATGGCTACGGCGTCTCACTGATACCGCGGAAAGATGAAGTGGTGGTGGTGGGCTTCATCTCACCAGAATTACCAATCGTTATTGGCAGCGTCTGGGCCGGATCGAGTCCGTTGCCGAGCGACGCCGCGCCGGTGGAAAAGCGTTATTCCATCACCACACCCGCAGGCACGGTGTTGCTGTTTGATGATGAAAATGGACCACAACTCAAAGTCACGACACCGGCAGGAAATAAATTCCAACTGACCGATGACGGTGGCGGCAAAGCGTTGATCGACGTGCAAGGTACCAAGATCACCATCACGTCGAGCAAAGTAGAAATCCAAGCTTCTGGCAATGTCGAAGTCAATGCGGCGCAGGTCAAAGTCAGCGCGAGTATGGTGAATATTGATGCGGCCATGGTGAAATGTTCTGGCGTAGTGAAATGCGAAACGCTGATCGCCACCTCGGTAGTCGGCACCAGTTACACCCCAGGCGCGGGGAATATCTGGTGAAACACCATCCGCCCGCCATCCGCGCGCCGTTCTACCGCCCAGGCAGTCACCTGGCGTTGCATCGTTATTTGGATGATGAATTTATTCCGACGTTCCTTGATGACCTGGCCAACGGCGGATTGCAAAATCCGACGGCGTATGCTTGGCTGGAGCAACAACGCGTCGGCACCTACCGCGATTATCCAACATTAAGTTTGCCGCTGCACCGCACCTTCCACTTGGTGAGCTGCGAAGTCAGTTGCGCCGTTCCAGGAGATCCCGCATTCGATCCACAGACGATTCGCTCCGCCGGATTAGTGATTCGACGCACACCACGCGGCGGGCACACCGAACCATGGATGATCGAACGCGACTCTGACCGTGGATGGAATGATCAGGTCGATCCGGGAGATCCTGATCGTCATCGTCGCGTGCGTCAGGTGTTAGGCAGTCGTGGTGCGGTTACCGATCCGCCGTACAGCGGCGAACGCACATATCCGCTGCACGTCACCACTGCCCGTGACGCGCATGGTCGACGTCATACGATTCTGTATGGATTTTTACCAGTCGGCAGCGGTACGTGTGCGAAGCCGCGCACGGACCGCCCACGTATTGCGCCCGCCGATCTTGCGGAAGCCAAATCCGCGATGGCGCAAGAACTGGCGTGGCCATTTGGGCTGGAGCGGAACGCTCCCGTCAGCACCAACGAAGTGGTCTACCGTGGCGTTCCGACGCGAGCGATGGTCTTGCTGCTGCGTACCTTGGTGCATCGCCATCGCCTTGGCATCGATAACTCTCCGGCCAATCAGACGCTCATCGCTTTGATCAGAGCGATACCATTTGATCGACCGGTATCCGGCCTGTCTTACGCCCAAGCAGCGGACTCCACCAACGATGACGTGGCGCCGTTAGCGCAACGCACCTACGTGATGTCGTTATTTGATTATCTGCAAAGTCACACTCAGGCCGATGCCGAAGCCGCTGATGGCCGTGTGTACTCTGAAATTTTTCTGCGATATCTCGATCTGCCGCTGAGCGATTCCGGCGTGCCTGCGCCAACGCCATTGCCAGCGACCAATGGCAGCGCACTGAATCTGCATTTGCATGTTGATGACACCAGCACGGCGGCACTGCGCTCCGCATTAGTCGAACGCGTTGCTGGACGTGCTATGCAAATGGCCGACGACATTCCTTTGCCGCGTTACGGACAAGACAGCGATGACATCTATGTCGCACAAGCGTTCGTGCGTTATGCCCACGACGACAACGAAACCTGCGAGCACACCGTGGTTGGCGAGCTGACCACCGTGCCCTTCCGCGTCGCGTCGCCATTCACGCCCGAAGCGATTCGACCCGTGCTCATTCAAATGCCGAAGTTTTCAGATCTGAAGCGCGGACTGATGAATGCGCATTTTCTGACGCCCGACGATCTGGCGCAAAAAATTCTGTCGCTACGCATTGGTAAGCCGTTGGAAGTCAGCAAAGGCTCCGGCCCTGGGTTTAATCTTTGCTGGATGTTTTCCTTCAGCATTCCGGCAATCACCATCTGCGCGATGATTCTGTTGATGATCATCATCAGCATTCTGAACATCATCTTCTTCTGGATTCCCTACATCTTCATCACCCTGCCATTCTTCTGCAAACGACGCTGACATGACCATCCCTACCGTACCATTGATCGGTTTTCCGCTCGACGGCGTCGACGACGACGGTCGTTGGCGTTTCAGTCGTGGCGAAACCAGTATTCGCGAAGCATTATGGAATATTTTGCTGACTCGCCCAGGCGAGCGCTTGATGCGTCCAACGTTTGGCGCAGGTATCGAACGTTTTATTCATCAGCCCAACAACGAATCCACCCGCAGCTTGATGCAATCGGTCATCACCAAAGCCGTGCAAATGTTGGAACCACGCATCGAACTTGATGCCGTCGAAGTTGCCGCTGATCGTGAACGCGCCACGGCGGTGACCGTGGCCCTGCGGTATCGCATTCGCGGTACCGGACGCGTCGATGGCTTCGCCATCGGCATCGACCTCTCGCCCTGAGCCCACCGAGACCGCCATGCCGATCCCCCTCCCCGTTCTTGATAATCGCCGCTTCGACGACCTGGTCGCCGAAGCCCAACAGCGACTCGCCAGCCATACGCCCGAGCTCACCCGCGTTATGCCCGGTGATCCAGCGTCCGCATTTATTGATGTGTTCGCGTGGTTAACCGAAACCATTATCTATCGCGCGAATCTGATTCCTGAACGGCAGCGTTTGGCATTTCTCAATCTGTTGCAACTTCCCTTGCGCTCGGCGACGGCGGCGCGTGGGGTGATCTGTATTGATAGCCAAGCTAAAAATGCGCTGTTGCCGCCGGTGTTGCCATCTGGCAGCGCGCTGAAGGCCGGAAAAATTTCACTCTCGACGGTTGGTGATCTGCAAGCGACTCCTCTGCAATTAACTGTCGTTGGCAAACAGCCGGTCAGCACCGCAGACCTGACGGCAGCGGGGATTACGCAGGCACAATTGCTCGCTCAATATGGCCAACCAGTGTCCGCGTTCCGCCCGACTACCTTTGTTCCTGGAACGGATGCGCTGTCGCTCAGCAGCACGCTCGACCACGCACTGTACTTGGCGCTGAGCGTACCGTCATCGCTGAGTCTGACGCCCGACGCCATGCGCACGCTGATCGCGGGCGTGACGTTATCGATTGCCCTGGCACCGCTGCGAACCGTGGCTGATGACGCCCCCGCCAGTGAGCCCGCGCCGCGTCGCTTACAATGGGATCTCATCGCGCTGGACAGCACCAACCATTTGCGCGTACTGCCACTCGACGTCGCTGACGATAGCAGTGCTGGCGGACGCCAAGGCGGCGTCGTTCGCCTGCGCTTGCCGCGTGCTGGCGCGACCCTCAAACCACCTGCGCAAGATGATCCGCAATTTGCCGGCTTTGGTGATCTGCCGCCGGAATTACCACGCAGCGTGAAGCCTGAAAAAGTGGTGTGCTGGCTGCGCCTGACGTGTCCTGACGATCATTTGCTGAGCCTTGGTTATATCGGCTTGAACGGCGTTGACGTGATCGCGCAAAGTTGGCGCCGCGATGCCGTCGTTGGCATTGGCAACAATGCTCCGGACCAAGCCTTTCAATTGCCGGATCGCATGATTGATCCCGCCAGCTTGGTGGTTGAGGTCGAAGCCGCCGAAGGCTGGAAAGCGACCACTCGGGTTACTCATTTCGGCGGAGTCGGCCGCAGTGACTTGGCCTTTACGCTTGATGCCGAAGCGGGCGTCATTCGCTTTGGCGATGGCCAACGTGGTGCACGCATTCCTGCGGGACGTCGCGTACGTGCGGCGGCCTATCGCTGTGGCGGTGGCACCAATGGCAATTTACCCGCTGGCCAAGTGAAAGAAATCGCCTCGGGCGATGCGCGTTTAGTGATTCGTCATGAGTGGCCACTGAGCGGCGGATTAGACGGCGAAACCGTCGCCGAGGCCGAGCGCCGTATTCCGGCATTTCTTGCACATCGTGATCGCGCCGTGACCAGCGAAGATTTCCGCGCGCTGGCTTACGCCTGCCCGCAATCACGAGTGGCCCGCGCCGAAGTCAGTCCCGGACTTATTCCCAATTCCAGTCCGGCGTTGGTGCGACGTAATGTGCCTGGCGCGGTCAGCGTTTTCGTCATGCCCGAAGCGATACGCGCTGCTGGTAGCGCACCGAAACCAACCGTCGGCATGTTGCGCGATGTCTATAATCATTTGAAAGCGCGCACGCTGATTGGCACAGAGTTGTATGTGCTCAGCCCCGAATTTATTCCGTTAGCGGTCGCGACCCGAGTCACCGCGCAAGATCCCAGTACGGAAACCGAGACGCTGCAAGCCGTCGAACGCGCGATCATTGATTATCTGTGGGCCTTGGCGCCTGGCGGTCCCAGTGGCAACGGTTGGCCGCTCGGGCGAACCATAGTCGCCGATGAATTGCGCACGCGTGTCGCTCGGGTTCCCGGCGTTTTGACCGCCGGAGAAGTCGCCTTGTTTGTTCCCACCAGCGGTGGCGCGTGGACGAAATTATCTGCCACCACGCCGCTGACGCTGCTCGACT
>JANMYZ010000706.1:0-20754 GCA_031382605.1 Planctomycetota bacterium
ATCGTTGCCATCGCTGCTGGAGACTCGCATAGCTTGGCTCTACGTCATGACGGAGTCGTGTGGTCATGGGGCGATGATAGCTCGGGGCAGCTCGGAAATAACGCGTCATTAATCAATCAGCCTACTCCAGTCCAAACCCAACCGTCATGGTTGCCAACGATTACCTATAATTCAGCGGCAAGTCTTGCCACCGCCAGTGAACCCTCGGTTGACGGCTCAGTAGTCTTTACGCGTTCGTTAGTAAATGCCGGTTCGCTACCAATAACGTACTCGGTTGGCGGTACTGCGGTTGAAGGCACTCAATACAACAACTTACCGACCCCTCGGCGCACCGTGATTACCAGTGGTGCGACTTCCACTTCGGTGACTATCGATCCGCTTGACAACTTTGTCGCCGCCGATCCCAAGACCGTGATTCTGACGCCCCTCGCTGCTTCTGGTTACCAACTCGGTTCACCAAATGCTGGGACGGTGACCATCAACGATAACGATGTCGCCAGTATTGTTGTTTCATCAAGTAGCGCCGGCGCCCCAACGCCCTTTTCGAGTTTGGTTACGAACGAGGCAGCGGCGGCAGGGAATCACACGTTTATTTTTTACGTCAAGCTCAACAGCCAACCGACGGCAAACGTGACCATTCCCATTGATAGTTCGAGCTACGCAGAAGGCCGAGTGAACGGAATACTCCCGCTCGCATTGTCCTTTACGGGCGGTGTCGGTGGAAACTGGGCAACGTACCAAACCGTCACTGTCACCGGTTTCGATGACGCTGTGGTTGACGGAAATATTGGCTATACGATTACCATTGGTCAGCCAACGACCACGGATGCACGCTATGCCATTATCAACCCGCCAGACATATCGGCGACCAATATAGACAATGATATTGCCGGAGTTGAAGTCACCGACGTCGTCGCGATTACCGAAGCCGTGGGAGTCAATCCAACGGATACCTATCGCATACGGTTGAACACTCAGCCACCATTAGGCAACAGCGTACAGATAACCATAACGCCAGATGCCCAGGTAACCGTCAACACATCGACCTTGAAATTCACCAATGCAGATTGGAATCAGTACCAGACCGTGACCGTCACGGCGATAGACGACACGATTACCGAAGGTCCACATGTGGGAATCATCACCCATAGCGCGGAGGGGGGAGGTTACGGCAGCGTCACCATCGACAACTTGTCAGCGAGCATCACCGACAATGACGTTGCAGGTTTCACTCTGACAGCGACAACGGCAACGTCTGGAACTCCCCTTCGCTTGATTACCACCGAATCCGGGGGTCAGGGGAAATTCGACTTGGTCTTAAATAGTCAGCCAACCGACGCGGTAACCATTACCATTTCTTCCAGCCTCGGCGCTGAAGGTCTGGTTTCGCCAACCGAGGTGCGATTTTATCCTGAGACCTGGAATCAGGTTCAAACGATTACGGTAACCGGTCAGCCGGACGGCATTGATGACGGGGATCAAGATTACCAAATAAATTTAACCAATATAACTAGCGACGATACCAACTATGCTGGCTCCACGCCGGCGCCGATGTTGATGGTCAATCAAAACATTAACACCGCTGGAATTCTGGTTGATCCGTCTTCGGTGGTAACCAGCGAAACCGGTGGAGCAGTGATTGCTGGCGCAGGAACGTCGAGCACCTTCGACGTGGTGTTGAGATGTCAGCCGGTATCCGCAGTTACCGTAACGATCACGGCGATCGCAGGCTTTCCGAACAGCCAACACACGATTTCTACTACCAGCCTCCTCTTTACTCCTGGTAGTGGTGCAAATTTTTGGAGCACTCCTCAAACAGTTACGCTGACCGGTGTCAACAATAGCAGTATCGCCGCACCGGCCTCATACGCGATCACGTTGACCGCGACAGCGGCATCTGCGGAATACCTCAATAAAACGGCTGTGGTTACGGCATTGAATCAAGACGACGACTCTGCTGGAATTAGCGTATCGCCCACGGTTTTGACCGTAACCGAAGCGAATGGAACGAATCATTCCCGTAATGCACGTGTTCGATTAACGACGGCTCCCGCTAGCAATGTTATCCTGCGCTTTACCAGCAGCGACACCAACGCTGCCACCATTTCTCCGAGCACGCTCACTTTTACTCCAGTGAACTGGAGTGCTCTTCAAGATATCGCCGTTACCGGGGTGAACGATGACATTGATGGAGTGAATAAGACGGCCATCATCTCGGGAACGGTCGATGCTCTCAGCGATGCTGCTTTTATCTCAGCATCTGTATCCCCAGCAACGATTACCGTGACCGATAATGACACCGCCTCATTGGTGCTTTCTTCCTCGGTGCTGATTACCACGGAAGCTGGTGGCTCAGCGCTTCTTTCTCTGCGCTTGGCGACTGAACCCCTGAACCCCGTCACTCTGACCATTACGGATTTAGATACGACGGAAGGAATTCTTTCTACGCCAACGCGGATATTTACCGCGCTAAATTGGTCGACAGCACAAAGTGTTATTATAACGGGCAAGGACGATCAGGTAGATGACGACACGGTTTCCTACAACCTTAAGGTAACAGCAAGCAGCCCCGATGCGACGTATGCCGGTAAAACAGGCACCGTCACCATCATCAATGTCGATGATGACGCTGCTGGTATCGAGCTTCTCAATGGCACGGGATCCAGCCTTCTTACGAGTTCATTGACTACCACAGAAGTCGGGGGCACAGCGCAATTCAGTATGCGATTGAAGAGTCAGCCCACTGGCACGGTAACCATTGCGTTGGTAAGCAGCAATACGGCCGAAGGAACGCTTTCACCGTCATCGCTCTCCTTCACCTCGACAAATTGGAATGACGCGACGGCGCATGTGGTCACCGTCACCGGACAAAGCGATCTCCAGAATGACGGTGATGTTACTTATTCGATTGTTACGGAGTCTGCCAGCAGCGCCGATTCGAATTACAACACGGTGAATGCAACCGATGTGACGGTCATCAATACTGATAATATCGCAACAAATCGCGCCGGCTTTACGTTGTCAACTGCGTCGCTTACCGTCGTTGAAACGGTAGGGACTGGGCATTCAGCAACCTTTACCGTGATGCTCAAAAGCCAACCCGCAAACAATGTTACTATTTTCCTCGCGAGTTCCGATACCACGGAAGGAACCGTTTCACCTTCCGTGCTGACGTTCACCAGTGCCAACTGGGATGATGCTCAAACAGCAACGGTGACGGCAGAGGACGATGTTATCTCCGACGGTTCGCAAAGTTTCAGCGTGGTGACCACTGCCGCGAGTGGAGATGCCAATTATAATGTTGGTGATATTGGTATTATGAACGTCTCCGTCAGCACGACCGACGATGAAATCCCGGCGCTGACCGTCACCCCGCTGATCTTGACGACCACGGAAACCGCTGGTGGAAGTCACTCGGCAACCTTCAGTATCAATTTGGTTTGTCAGCCAACCGTACCGGTCACGGTAAATTTGGCGATTACTCCAGGGTCAAATGACGGCACCGAAGGGACGCTGTCGACTTCGGCATTAACGTTTAGCGCCAGCACGTGGTTTGTTCCGCAATTCGTTACGGTCACCGGCGTCGATGATAACATCAACGATGGAGACAAAGCGTACTCGGTCGTTGCGACGGCAAGTGGCGCGGAATACACCGCTGTGACGACCACCATTACGGTTACGAATACCGACGATGATGTGCCCGGCGTGGTGGTAACTCCGAATGCAGGGCTGACGACCACGGAGCTTGGCGGTACAGCGAACTTTACGGTACGATTGACCTCACAACCGTTGAATGATGTCACCATCACACTGGACAGCAGTAACGATGCGGAAGGCGTTGTTGCTACCGGAGGCGTGCCGTTGGTTCTGACGTTTACTGCGACGGACTGGGATCAGGCACAAACCGTCACGATCACCGGAATTGACGACGTGTTGATTGACGAAGATGTGGCATACCAAATTATTGCCACCTCCACCAGTTCTGATGGAGATTACAACGGTAAGCCTATTACCGCCGTTTCGGTGACCAACACCGATGATGAAACGGCAAACCGGCCGCCGGTTGCGGTCGCCTCTACGTTTTCAACGGTAGTGAATCTGACCATCGACGAGGTCTTGCTTGGCAGTGACCCAGAAGGCACCGCGATAACCTTTGAACTCGGCAGCACGTTGCCGACACAAGGCACGCTCACCCTGGTGAGCGCTGCCACTGGTGCCTTCACTTTCGTACCACCGGCCAACACGCGCGGCGATTATACGTTCACCTACCGAGTCCAGGACGCGACCGGAAAATATTCTCCGTATGCGACGGTCACGCTGCATATCAGTGGCGGCGACGATCTGCGACCACAGGTCATTCAAGCGCCACCGATGGAAACCGAAAACGGGCCGCAAACCTGTACCGTGAAAATTGATCCGCTGAGCAAAGCGGGAAGTACGGCGCTGACCTTTAAGGCCGTCAATGTTCCTGCGGGAATAACGGTGTCGGTGCAGGCGCTCACTTCACCGAACAGCTTCCAGGTCAATTACCAGATCAACAGCGGCACGCTTGGAGATCATTTCTCATTCGGAATTCTTATCATCGATCATGATCGGCCAGCGGCGACCTTGCTGCCGGTCATGATTCAGCGCATCACGCCATTGGGGCCCGGATGAATTACCGCCGTACTTTTTTTTCCGGTATTCTTTTTCCCCGCATGATGACGGCCGTCGTCGGACTGAGCACCCTCAGCATGTCATCCTGTGCGCTTCCTGGCACCGGCAGTGCCACCAACGAGATCATTAATGATCTGGCGCTCTCCCAATCGACGTTCTTGGTTCTCGATATTGCGAGTGGTCAAATCACTGGTTACGCGGCCTTAGCTGATGTGACCTCAAACAGTGCGTATCGATCGACGAAAATGGTATTTCGACTGGTTCAAAGTGGCAACACCACGCTCGGTGCAGCCACCGGCACTTTGGGCGATGGTGTCGATGCCAGTGCGTCCAGCGCCAGCGTCAGTCGATTTTATTGCGCTGTTTTTGAGGTGACGCAAGCTCAGTGGCAGTTGATAGCTGGAACCACTCCGTGGACGACGGCGAGCGTACTTCCTTCTGGCGCAGCAGGAACCTTAGCCACCGATCCCGACAAGCCCGCCTACTCGCTCAGCGAAGACATCGTCGACGTTGCCGTTGATGCACACAATGTCGGCAAATCGTACCGTCTTGCCATACCAACAAATCAGCAATGGGAACGCGCTTGTCGCGCCGATGGAGCAACGCCATTTTTTTGGGGCAGTGACGCGAATAATCGCACGGCAGCCTTGCCGTATGCGGTGGTCGCAGAAACAGCGGGCACAGCCCTTGGTCCCAGCGCGGTTGCTCAGACGCAACCCAACGCTTTCGATCTTTACGACACCCACGGCAATGTGTGGGAAATCACGCACACCGGATTGACGTCACACCTGCGGGGCGGGTCGTGGTTTGACCCGCTGTCGCAAGCGCGTTGTTCCAATCTAGTGTCGATTGATCGTGGTACGGCACATGTGTTAGCCGGTGTCCGTTTCGTGCTGGTCCCGTAAATTCCTTTTTATCTCCTATAAATCATCCACCTTTGATGAACGTGCCATGACACCAACGTCTTTCTTTCGCGGCCTAGCGCCCGCCTGGGCTCTCTCCGCCCTTCTGCTGATCATCGTCAGTGGATCAGCGCTGCGGTCGGCGGAACTGGTCGTTCGCAATGTGCTGGTCGATATTGAATTTCTGCCCAGCGACTTCGATTATTCGATCCAAGACAGTAACGGAACGCGTAGCGGTTCGGATTCTTTCGACAGCGGATACGGCATCGCAGCGGGCTTACGCTATTCTTTTGCGCGCACCGGTGATGCCCACGGTTTTCTGCTGGGCGGTGAGTTCGTTGGCGCTCAAGCCAGTTATGGGAATACGGGTCAGCTCACCGATTACGGCTTGCGACTTGATGGTGGCTATGGGTATGCACTCGACGATCGCTGGTCGGTTAATTTTCTTTTACGCGCCGGTTATGGCCGAGCCTCGCTTGATCTTGATGCGAATGCCAGTTTTTCAGCGGTCTCGGTTTCTGGCGGTGCGCTCACCTATGGCGCGGCCTTGGGAGTCGATGCGGTCATCGCCGAACAATGGCAAATCAGCGCCTCGATTGGATATTTGAAATCGAGTTATTCCCTCTCCGGTAATGACGTCGATGTCACCATCGATCGCTCCGGACTCAGCGCGAGCATTGGCGTGCTCTATCGTATTTCGAACCTTCCCCGTCCGCTGGAGTAAGTCATGGCCTCCGACGACCAGCCGAATAAAAATATTCCGCCCAAAGCCTGGCCACCGAAGCGCGCGCTTCTCGGCACCAATCCTGCGCTGCCGATCGCCCGGCCCGTGTCAGCCAAGACCTCGGCGCCAACGCCAAGTCCCTCTGCTGAAGACTGGAATGGTAGCGAACAAACCTTGGTCGGAGTTCCTTCTTCAACAAAAGAAGGCAGTGACCGCCTGCCGATCGTGGTCTTCGAAGATGATTCACCCGACTGGACCGGCTCGGAAAAAACCACGCTTCCCGCAAGTCATCTCGCCGGTCATCCCGCCACGCCAGAAGACGATGCTAATTGGAAAGGAAACGATCAAACGCTGATTGGCGCACCGGCGCAGCAGAACGAAACCGCTGTCAACACCGCGTCCGCAGACGACTGGGTTGGTCGCGATGCCACCATCATCGGCACGCCATCGCCGTCGCTAAAATCCCCTGGGCAACCGGGTGAAACCACCAGCAAAGGCGGCCAAAAGCGCACCCATTCCACCATGGACGATGGCTGGCATCTGAAAGGACGCCAAGGCGTATTAACCGGCAAGACCATTGGTGATTATGAAATTGGCGGAATTCTTGGCGAAGGTGGCATGGGTACGGTGTATCGCGCGAAACAGATTTCGCTGAAGCGCCGCGTCGCGCTGAAAGTTTTGCCGCCGAATCTTTCATCGAATCCGCAAATGCGCGTGCGTTTTGAACAAGAAGCTCATACCGCGTCTCTGTTAAACTCGCCACACGTCGTTCAGGTTTTCGCCGCTGGCAGCCATGAAGACATGGTCTACTTCGTCATGGAGTTTGTCGAAGGCACCGATCTGTCAGAGAAAATTCGCGAGAAAAATGACGCCGCGCAATTATTTACTCCGGATGAAGCCACCAATTACGTGATTCAAGCAGCCCGTGGTTTGGCCGAAGCAGGCAAACACAACATCGTTCATCGTGACATCAAACCCGCAAATTTGATGATCACCTCGAAGAACGTGCTGAAAATCGCCGACTTCGGTATCAGTAAGATCGCTGGCGAACATGGCATGACCATGACCGGCACGGCGGTCGGCACGCCCGCGTATTGTTCTCCAGAACAAGGCCGTGGCGATCAAGTCGATGTGCGTGCCGATATTTATTCATTGGGCGTGGTGTTTTACGAATTACTCACCGGGCGAAAGCCCTTTGAGGGAGCGACGGCAAACGCGCTGATTTATCAGCACAACTACGCTGAGCCAACGTTGATCACGGCATTACGTGCCGAAGTTCCTGATTCCTATCAAGCGGTTGTTTTGAAATGTTTGCAAAAAGATCCAGCGAAGCGTTATCAAGATGCTGCGGAACTCGTTTCCGACCTTGAACGCGTGCGCGCGGGTTCAGCGCCGATGACCGCTTTGATGAATGCCTTTGGTACGGGCGCCGATGAAGCGATGCGCCGCCTTGGTATCAAGCAACGCAAGATCTGGCCGTATCTCACGGCGGCGCTTCTCTTGGTGTCTTTGATCGCCGGCGTGGTGATTTGGCAGAACCGTCAAAGTGCGGAAAATACAACGATCGCCGGTGATATCACCCGTCTACGCGGAAATCTTGTGGCACTGGATAGCGCGACACCCGTGAGCAAGGGGAGTCAAGATGACCTTGCTCGCTTAACCAAGTTGGTCGATGCGGAAGATCCCGATGTGAAACGTTGGCAGGGCAAGCTCACGCGGGTCGAAGTCGTGCAGACGCGCTTGGCTCGACTGGATGCCGTCGCTGTGGTGCCCGCGCTGTTAAACAGCGAAGCGGTGGTGGATCTTGATCGCTACAAAGAAGATGTCGGCAGTGAAGGCGAAGATACTCAGCGTTGGCAAGCCAAGCTGGCGACGTCAAATAAGGCTGCGTCCGATCTTCGCGGCAGCTTGGCCGAAATTGATAAAACGACGGTGATCAGCACCTCAATGACCGAGCGTCTGACGCCTTCATTGACGCAGCTCGCCACGTTAGCGGGTGAAACCGACGAGGACGTGAAGCGATGGCAAAATCGCATGGGTGCGAGCAAAGACCGCGCCGGGAAATTGCGCGCGAATCTCGCGGCACTGGACAAGCCTTCTGCGTTACTGACCGAGGCTCAGCTTGCTACCTTGGATCAAGAGTTACTCGCTTTGGGCGCTATCGTCGGCACTCAGGATGCGGCGGTGACCACGTGGAAGAGTGCCTTAACTGCACGCCATGATTTCATTGCTGGTTTGCGTAAAAACTTAGCTCGACTTGACCCCGTCACCTGGGTCACCACCTCGCTTCGTGCTGCGGTGAGCGATGATCTCAAGGCGTTATCGCTGGTCGCTGAGGCCAACGATGTCGATCTTAAACGTTGGAACCGCAAGCTCACAGAATCGGAGGAGCGTCTTGCTGGTTTGCGTAAATCGCTTGGCCGACTCGATCGACCTGAAATATTAACCTTGGTTGAGCAAAATCAGGGCCAGGAGCAAATCACTGCCTATCGTGCTCTGGTGAGCCCAGATGACGGCCAATTGCAGGCGTGGAATGCCCGTCTGCTGGCAGAGAGAAATATGGTCACCACGTTGACCGCGACACTGAAACGTTTTGATGATCCCAGCCTCATGACGGTGGTGGAACTTGATGCGAATATCAAAGCCGTCACCACACTTGGGGCTATTGGCGAATTGCCAGAAACGCGTCAACGCACGCTCGAACGCCGCCTTGCGGAAGAACGACAAGCGCTTGATGGTCTGCGCCAAACGCTGCGTGCGCGCGATGGCGCATCGGTCATTATTGATCAGCAATTAGTCGAGGATCTCGATCTGCTGGCACGCCTTGCGGGTGAAGGTGACGAAGATGTGAAGCGATGGCGCGGGCGGGTTTCGGACTATAAACGCCTTCTTGTCGTTCTGAAGACATTGGATCAGCCCTCACCTATACCAGAAGATATCACTAAGATTCTCGATGCTTTTGCTGTCATTGTTGGACCAACGACGGCTGACGTCCGTCGTTGGCGCGCCAAACTTGCTCGCGTTACGTCCCTGCGCGAACGCTTGGCCCCGCTTGATCGCGTGGAGCCGCTTCCTGAAAATGCCCTAGACGATGCCCAGGCCTTGGTCGGTGACGTTGGTGCGCAGGAACCACAGGCAAAAAAATGGTTGGCTAAAGTTCAACGCGTCGGCGAACTCACGGCGAAATTAGAACAAGAACTCGCACACGCTTACGTGTTGCCGGAAGCCTCACCAAAACAAAGTTCGGAATTGGTTTCCTTGGTGGGAACGCAAGATGAACACGTTGCGGCTTTAGTAACGCGCGTGGCGGTGCTCGTTGGTCCTGGACGTCCTGCGTGGGCGACCGCTGCGGGACGCGATGAATTTGGCCTGTGGGCGGAAATCACCGCCAAAGGTGTCATTCAGCGTCTGCGCTATGTCCCTGCCGGCACCTTTTTAATGGGCAGTCCTGAAAACGAATACGGTCATGAGCGCGACGAAACCCAGGTGCGGGTAAAGCTCACGCAGTCTTTCTGGCTGGCCGACACCGAATGTACTCAAGAATTATGGCTGGCTGTCACCGGTGCTGACGACAGTCGCTTTCGCGGCCTGGAAAATCCCGTTGAGCGTATCTCTTGGAACGACGCGAAAAGCTTTTGCGCTGAACTCAGCACGGAATTCCCTGGTTTACGCGCTCGTTTACCAACAGAAGCCGAGTGGGAATACAGCTGCCGCGCCGGAGTCGCCGGACCATTCGTCAGTTATCTGGGCGCGGTAGAAACCAATAAACTCGACACCATTGCGTGGTTTGCTGGAACCGCGAACTCTACCCAAGGCGTCAAACGGAAATTCGGCAACGCCCTCGCGTTGTTCGACATGCAAGGCAACGTCTGGGAATGGTGCGAAGATCGTTACGGCACCTATTCGCCCACGACGATCACCGATCCCGTCGGACGTGAACAAGAAACGCGCGTTGCCCGTGGTGGATCATGGGGCGATCGCCCGGATCGTTTGCGCGCCGCCAATCGTCTCGCTGTTCGCCCCGATATGCGCACGTTGTACCTGGGCATGCGCTTTGCCGTCGCCGTCGATTGGCCGCAAGGCCGTGATCCGACAAGCAACACGGCTGTGCTGTCCACGCCTGCATCCGTCAAATAAAAAGCGCGCTAACGCTGGGTCTCTGACGTCTTCTGACAGTGTTTGCCGTCGCCTTTTCCTAGATAATTTCTTCGACGACAAAATCGTCATAGAGAAACAACTGGTCTTTCCGTTTAAGACTCTCCGCCAACTCGACCAGTGGCAGCAAGACGTCTGCCATGGCAGGCGGACGACGGCGAGCAAGCGTGGTATTCCAATACGCCAGTCGTCCACCACGACGACCACAGCGGGCCAGCCGGTACAACAACGTATGGAACGCGGGTTCATCAAGATATTCAAAGGTGTCACTGAGGTTGAAGCGATCGACCGATCGATCACCCAGTTCATTAAGGACATCTTCGACCGCGCAAAGGCGCCAGTCTAAACGATCCAGGTTCGCGCGAATGGTGGGAACATTTTCTGGTCGTAAGGCGAACGGCAGCGCCGATCCATGAGTACCCGTCAGCATCCAGTGCAAATACGGATTTTGCGCCGGATCTAAATTGGTAATCAGGTGTTCCGTGCGGGCCAGCAAACGACGGCCATGAGCCAACTCCAGCGACGGAAAAAACGGTGCTTCTCGACCGATCCGCGCTTGCACGACTCTGGGCAAAAACAGCGTCACCATCAGCCGCCGCATGGGTGTATTCCAAGAGCGGTCGAAAAAAGCGTGGCGTTCGCTGCGCGTTCCGCCCATCAACATGCGATCAATCATCACACGACTATGAACCAATGGCGCCAACGACGTGCGAAAGCGCAACATCATTTGCTCAAATTTCCCCGCGCCGCCAAAACCGCGAGCGATGTCCTCTGGACGTTCATCCCAATATGCGCGCGCATGGCGCGATAACAAACGACGGCACAGATGATAATGCTGCTGACGACCTTGTCCGCGCCGTGAACCAACAAACACCAGCAAGTCATCGTAGCTCAGCAAACGATAGGCGGCGACGCGTAGCTCTAAACACGCCAGCTGCGCCGGATTCAGATCCACCGCAAAAACCTTGGCCGGATGACGCGCAAGCAGAGCCAGCGCGTTGTCGCCAGCACTCGCCACGCTCAAACAAACATCACCCGGTTGCACCGCGAGCGCTTCGAGCAACACGTCCGCGTCTTCCCAACACTGAGCATAACGCACCGCGGTAAAATCAGCGCCATAGGCAATCTCGCCACCGGTCGGGATCAACGTGGGCAGTACCGGGACATTCGGTCGCCCAGCAATGATCGGCGCGCGTGTGGCCAGGCGGCGGCGCCAACTGGAATCCTGATCCCCTCGCGTACTGCGGACACGACGCTTGGCGCTTTCTTGAGATGTCAGATCAGAGAAGGTCATCAGTTTAAATGTTCTGCCGTTTAAGGCCGTTGCATGTACGAGTTCTTATCATGGTCATGGGCATGCGCGCTGGCAAGTGCGGGTTAGCCGTCTTGCGTAACCTGTTCAGTGTTTTGCGAACAAAGCGTCTCACCATGTTTTTTCAGCCGTAGCGATCTCGCAGACTTGAAAACCTTCTCACCTTGTACTTTGTCCATTTTTTAGGCTCTGCGGCGTTTCGTGTGGGTCTTTTCTTCGTCCCTGGGTCTCATCAAAGCGGGAAGAAAATCGAACAGGAGGCGCGGAGACGCGGAGATAAGAGGAGGAAAGAACGCATTCTCTCCGGCAATTATCTTCGCCTACTCCGGTCTCCGCGCCTCCTGCTCGTTGTTTTCTTCTTTGACTGTCCCTTGATATTGAACCCACACGAAACGCCGCAGAGCTATTTTTTAACCCGTATTTTGATTTGCTTCTTGTTCGCGTTGATAAAAACGCCGTTGACCATTTCTCTTAACTTGGCATCAACCCCAACCATCTCATACTACCAGTCGACTTCCGCCTGGCCCACCAACAGGAAATCTTTCATGCTATCACCTCGTTGTTTGCTCGTTCCAGCTCTGATGACCATCACTCTTTCCGTGCCAGCTGAAGATGCCCCAGCAACGGTTTCGCCTGGAAGCAACGCCACATTACCAGTCGCACCTGGTACTGGTGTTGGTGCTGTGGTGCCACCAAGCAACTGGACTTTTACCGGCCGTTTTGGCGCTTACCTCGCGAACGTCTCCAACAACAACGCCGAGACCTCTCGCGACACCACCATTGCCACGTCCACGACCTCAACGTCGTTTCTGTTCACCTATGAAGGACAGGCCAACTGGAAAGAGGACAAGGACTCCGTTGATAATTTACTGAAAGCTCGCTACGGCCGCATCCGAACTCAAGGACAAGATTGGCAAGAAAACAACGACGAAGTCCGCTATGACGGCGTTTATCGTCGCGAACTGGTTAAGCCGCATTTCGTTTACCTTGGCTGGGGTGCAGAATCGGTCTTCACCGGGCCAGATCCCTATAACGACGCCTTTGATCCGACCACCGGCAAAGGCAGCGCCGGTTATGGCCAGCGTTATGATGATTTTTTGTTAGATAAAAATCACTTCGAAGCCCGCCTCGGTGCCCGTGCTCAACAAAAATGGGGGCGCAGTGTGCCGGACAACAGCGACGGTGTTGAAACCGGTATTGAAGCATTCGCCCGTTACGAACAATTACTCAAACGCGGAAACGGCGAATATGACCTGCGCTTTTTCGGTCAGTATGAAGGCTTTAGTGAGTTCAACGATCTTGAACATATTACCAACCTCGTCACTGCTGGTTTGGTGGTTCAGCTTAGCAAATACTTGGCCGTCGAACTCGGCATTCGCGCTTACTACGAAACTCGCACCAAAGAAGACGACGGTACGGCCATCGGATACAATCAATGGAGCATGCGCCAAGACGCACTGTTTGGCCTGACGTACGCCTATTAATTGCGTGTTTGGTTGAAAGGAATGAACTCTCGTTGCGAGGAATCGCCGCGAGAGTTCAGCTGTTTTCAGGGCCTATAGTTTCGCCAATGCCTGCTGCACGCGATCAGCCAACATCGAGATAAACGCTGGATGGTCGTGAACACACGGCGCGCGAGTAAACGTTATGCCGAGTTTATCTGCTAATTCTTTGGCCTCGACATCCAGGTCATAAAGCACTTCGGTATGGTCGACTAAGAAACCGGCGGCTTGCACAATGATATCGCGTTTGCCGCGCCGATGGGCGTCTTCAACCGCATGTTCAATGGTTGGTGACGACCATGCGACACGACTGTCGCTCGGCTGACTCTGGAAAGCGATGGAGTGCTCGGGATGGCCCAACGCGGCGGCTGCGAGCGCGGCCGTTTCGGCAAATTGTTGACGATACGGCGACGTGCTTTCAACCGGCTGTGGAATCGCGTGAGCGGTGAAAACTAATTCCGCTGCAGCGAAACGTTCGGCGCTCCAGCCTACGGTCACCGAGCGAATCACCTCTGCCGTGGCCGTAATGAAGCCCGCTTCCTTCCACCACGGTTGCACGACACCAACCAGAGCTGGCGCGGTGGATCCGAATTTTTCAGCGGCCTCAGCGGCATGTTTCAAATACCAGTCCCAACTGACTGACGATTGATGCGGCGCCATGATCAAAATGACGGCGCGAGAACAACCTGCTTGCGAAAGCTCGCGAATAGCATCGATCGACCATGGTGCCCAATGACGATACCCACACGCAACCGTCATCGTCTTGCCGCGTCGCGTCAGCTCAACGCGCAAGGCTTCCGCCTGAAGCCCAGTGAGTTGATTATAGGGACTAAAACCACCGAAATGCTGGTAATGTTCAGTGACTTCAGCGATACGCGCCGCACGCGCGGGATTGTCACCCAGGATGCCAGCAACGAAACATTCGGCTTCGCAGCCGGGCGTCTTTGGACATACCGCGCGGCGACCGCAACAGCCAGGGGTCGGTCCGCCAAAACCAAGAATCAGGAGTCCGTCAGTCATGGCGGCACGCTCTCTTTGCTCTGGTGTCCTTCAATCACAAATTCGCTTCCGTTCGGCAGAGAACGTACCGGCTCGCCCGTCGCTAAACGCTGCGTGTAATGGCGGGGATCTCGCAACGGAAATGAATGCCAGCACGAAACTCTATCAGGGTAAGTTCTTCCTGTTCACTGCCGACCGTTGCGCTGACCGCCCACGGCATGCGAGCGCTCATCCGTCCGGCGTTAATTTTATCGGCAATACCCCACCACAAACGCTCACGTGCGGCAAGGCTCATCAAACAACCGCGCCGAATCTGCTCCTGCGCTTCGGCGGTGGTAGCGTAACGAGCAAGCGCTTCTTCTAACCACGCTGCGTGATCAACATCCTGCAAGGTATGGAGGGTGAAATATTCGATTTCCGTTTCGGCAAAGCCCGCTTGACGCAAGCCGCGAAGAATGTTGTGAAACATCGTGGGAATCGCCCATTCGTGGCCTGGGCCAACAGCGCCGAGGCCAACCAGAAAAGGCTCTTCCATGCAAATGCGCAAATGTTCTGCGATAAAACCGGTGACCGCCGGATGTAAGCGAATGGTGCTGAGTTGATCGTCCTGCCAACCACAGGCGCGCATGAAAATCCGATAATGCGCGGCGTGGTCCTGGCCTTCGCTGCGTTCGCCGTATTCATCGACCAAGACTTTTGCTAGCCAAATTTTCGCTTCAGAGGACGGCGCGCTCAACAACAGTAATTCCAGGTAACGAGTGAACGTTCCCACCAATGGATAATGCTGACCACAGAAAATCTTGAAATCATCCCTCCGTTTGGGATCTATTTCCATTCGCCCAAGCAGCGAATGACCGATGCCGGCATGATTGGCGACCTCGTCGTGTAGGTCCCGCAAAAAAGCGATAGCGTCCATGGGCGCGGAGCATGGTTGTCACATTCATCGGCGGAAGGCCCAAGCCTTCCGGTCACAACAGCGGTCACAACAGCGCGGCCACTTGGACACAGAGGCCTCAGGCGCCGGTGCCTTTGACGATCGTATCCAAAGCGGCTTGGCCGCGCTCGTACGTTTTCGCCACTTCGTGATACAAGCGCGTGGTGTCTGCCATGCCCAAATCGAGCGCGTGTTCCAAGGCCAAGCACGCACTTGCCAAAGCGCGCAGGCCAAGGCTCCAAGCCGCGCCTTTTAGACGATGCGCGGCGGCGGCGGCGATGGCGCCATTATTCTCGATCACGGCTCGTTCCAAAGCCGGCAGTTGAATGAGCGCCTCCTGACGCAGCGATTCACCAAGCGAACTGATCAACGAAATGCCGCCTTGAGCCAACAGGTCTTCAATCACCGTCGCGTCAAGCTCTCCGCTTTGCTGGATGAGTCGACGATAGCGCGCGGTCGTCGGACGTTCGTGGGCTTCGCTGCGTATGCGCACGGACGTAGAGTCATCGCTAAACGGCTCTTCATTCTTGCTACCTCTCGTGGCTGAATCGGCATTACTAGTCGGCAGCCAACGCGCCAAAACGGCGCGTAAATCCGCGCTTTTCACTGGCTTGGCTAAGTAGTCATCCATTCCTGCGTCTAAGCATCGTTGACGGTCGCCAGACAACGCATCAGCCGTCATCGCGATAATAATGGTATGACGGTCTTTGCCTTCGCGGCGACGGATCTCTGCCGTCGCAAGGTAACCGTCCATTTCTGGCATCTGACCATCCATTAAAATCAACGCATAAGAAACGCGCTCCATCGCAGCGAGCGCTTCCCTGCCATTAACCACCGTGTCGGCCAGAATTCCGATTTGCGCTAATTGCGCCAGCGCTAAACGGCGATTCACCAAATTATCATCGGCCACCAGCAAGCGTATATTTGGCAACAGCGCATGTGCTAAACGCGGTTGTTCGCCTGGCTCACGCCCTGCGCCAACCGTTGCCAGCAAAGCATCAAGCAACGCAATGGAGCGCACCGGTTTGCTCAAGCACGCGGTCGCTCCCAGGCGCTTCGCTTCCTGACTCGCGGCACGGCGGTTCAAGGTCGTCAGAGCGATCACCTTAACGGCCTGTAAATCCGGGTCTTCGCGAATCGTGCGCGCTAACTGCAGCCCATCGATACCGGGCATTTCCAAATCAATAATAACCACCGACACTGGCGGCATGGCGAGCTGCGCATCGTGCAGCACGGTTAAGGCGTGAGCTGGATCCTGCACCGCTTGAGCTCGCAGTCCCCATGACACTAAACGCGCCACTAAAAAATCACGGCACGTGGCGTGATCATCCACCACTAAAAAGCGTAGTTCACGTAAATTCTCTGGCACCAGCGCATGCTCGATCGGTAGCTCCGGAAGAGCGAGAGAAAGTGAAAAATAAAAAGTAGTTCCGGACGTTGCGCCTGACATTGCGCCAGACATAGCGCCTGACGTTGTGCCGGACGTCGTGGTTATAAATCCGATGTGACCACCCATCAGTTCCACTAAATGACGAGAGATAGCCAAGCCCAGGCCCGTACCGCCAAAGCGCCGCGTGGTCGAACTGTCCGCCTGTGAAAAGGACTGAAACATTCGCGGTTGAGCTTCATCCGGAATGCCTGGGCCGGTATCCGCCACCGTGATGCGCAAGTGCACTATCGCTTCCGGCGGAATTGCTGACGACGAACGATGACGGTCCACATGATCGCCGTCTTGAAGAAGTTTAAACTGCCCGGTCTTACCGCCGACATGATCCGCATCTATGCCAACGCGCACCACCACGTCGCCCTGTTGCGTAAATTTCACCGCATTGCCAAGTAAATTAATCAAGATCTGACGCAGCCGCGAAGGATCGCCACGAACCGCCGATGGAACCTCTGGGTGAACGAAACACACCAGTTCTAGGCCTTTTCCTTGCGCCTGTTCGGCAAACAACGCGACCGTGTCTTCAATCAACTGCGGCAACTCAAAGACGATGCTTTCTAACTCTAGTCGATCCGCTTCAATTTTTGAGAAGTCGAGAATGTCGTTGATGATGGTCATCAGATGTTCGCCAGACAACCGCGCGGTCTCGGCAAATTCACGGACCTCCGCTTCCAACGGCGATTCGAGAATGAGTCCGATCATGCCTAAAATGCCGTTCATCGGCGTACGAATCTCATGGCTCATGTTAGCCAAGAACGCACTTTTGGCGAGGCTTGCGTTCTCTGCCGCTTCTTTGGCTTCACGCAGTGAAACTTCCAGTTTCAGACGCTCAGACAAATCGCGAACAATGGCGAGCAGACGTTTGTCTGGTAATAATTTGGCAATCATTTCGACCTGGATCGTACTTCCATCCTTGCGCCGAAACTGGCGTTCTCCAAACAACGTATGTCCTTCGCGATACAGGCGCATGCGTTCGCTCAGCGCAGAACGATCGTCATTCGCCAAGAGGTCGCCGATGGTTTTACCAAGCAGCTCCGCGCGAGAAAAACCCACCAAACTACACGCCACCGGATTTGCTTCGACATAGCGACCGCTCATATCGGCAATCAGAATTCCTTCTGGCGCTTGCTCCACCAATGATCGAAAACTCGCTTCACTTTGGCGAAGATTATCTTCGGCCTGCTTACGCTCGGTGATGTCCTGACCAACGGATTGATACTCGATAGCTTGGCCGACCTCGTCAAAGAAACCGCGTACGGCCCACTGCACCCAGCGTATGTGTCCATCACCTTGAATGACGCGATGGGAATACGTCACCAGATTCGTGACGGGTGACAGTGCGGCAAACTGACGATGAATGCTTTCACGGTCCTCTTCTGGCAGCAACGGCATAAAACTATGCCCTTCTAGCTCCGTGCGAGTACGCGCAAAATAGCGACAATAGGCTTCATTAACAAACGTGACCGTCGAGTCGCTGCGAAAACGACAGATCAAGTCGCTCTGATCTTCGACAATCGCACGGTAGCGCATTTCATTCGCGCGCACGGATTCTTCTGTCGCTCGTCGCTGAGCGAGCAGCTGAATTTTTTCCAGTGCCACGCTGGTCAGCTTGCTTACCGACTCAAGAAATGCCGTCTCGTCGTGTTTCCACGCGCGACGATAGCGCACTTGGCAAATGGCAATGAGATAGAAATGCCCGGTGCGAAACTGAAAAGGGAAGAAGAGCACGCTACGAACCATCATGCGTCCGTGTAACAACGGAGCACTTCCGTCTTTCGTAATCAATTCGAAAATAGCATCGTCATGACTTTCGATCGACGTTCGCTGAGTGACTAAATGCTCAACACAGTTTCGGAAGAGATCGAGCGGATAAACATCGAGCACCGAAGTAACGCCCGCCGCTTCGGGATTAATCCATTCGCACAGCCCTGTCGCCACTCGTCGCGTTAAATCAACCTTGAAAATAAGCGCGCGATCGACCCCTAGCGCGCTGCCGACGTGCCCAGCAATACCACCAAGCAACGTGCGGTTGTCTTCTTCGGCCACCACGACTTCAGAAACGGCGGCCAGCGCGGTAGCGAAAGTCAGTTGACGTTGTAAGCGATCGCGTTCACGGCGCAGTGCCAGTGACGCCATTTTTTGCTCGCTGACATCCGTTTGCACACCAACCCAATAAACCACCAAGCTGCGGTCGTCGAGCACTGGGGTAATCGATAAATCATTCCAAAAGGTGCTGCCGTCTTTTCGATAATTCAGAATTTCCGCTCTGATCGGTTTTACTTCACGCAATGCTTGTTTGATCGCCTCTGATGCGAGCGGATCGGTTTTCGCTCCTTCGAGAAATCGGCTGTTGCGGCCGATGACTTCCTCCTGGTTGTATCCGGTCAGCTGTGAGAAAGCGCGATTGACGAAAATCAGCGGGTTATCGCGTTGATTTGGGTCACTGATCATCACCCCTGCGGTGGTGTTAGCGACCGCTGCCACCAAGATCGCGTTCTCGCTTAAGGCCACGGACAGCGCCGCTTCGCTCTTCGCGTGTTCGGTGATTTTGCTGCGCAGTTCCGTTGTGCGAGCTGACATTAAACGCTCGGTTCGACGAGAGCGCACACTTGCCAGTGCTAATCCAAAAGCCGCCAGCGTGGACAAGGTGAGGCTGATCAACAAGACCGCGAGCGACAACCACGTCGAGACCGTCGGCCGGAGAACTCCCTGAATCTGCGAGGCGAGGCGTTCGGTTTGATGAACCCAGTCGTGAAGCAACAGCGAACCAATGATGCCCAACGTGAAGACCACCATAGCGACGACATAACGACGCAACCATGATGTGACTTGGTTCACTAAAAGTCCTTAACGCTCTGTGTTTTACCGAGGAGTCGACCGTGGCTGATGAATCTAGAAGCGCTGCCCGCAAAGGGGAAGGGCCGGATCATGAGATCCAGCGATCCGTCGTTGAAGGTGTATGACCAAAGAACGCTGCCTTTTCACCGCTTTTTTAGCTCAGCAGAACGTTTACGGCCTTACTCCTCCATCGCGCTGTTGATCATTCCTATGTAGGTCATGCCAAAGAGCATCACCACCGCGACCGCAGCGAGCATGGCGCCACCGTAAATCAGGCCACAGACCGCGCGAGCCGTCCACTCCGCGCGTAGGCGGAAAGATTCACGCATCATCGTCGCCACTTGACCCAAAGTCTTATCGAGCGTGCCGCTGCGTTCGCCGGTCGTAGTGTGATCGACCACCAGCGCCGGCAGCCCACAGCGTTTCAGAGCGGCGCTCAACGAATCCAAGCGATTATAGCGCAATTCATTTGCCGCACTGACCAAACGTTCACCTAAGATTCGGTTGCCGCAGGCACCAGCGGTGAGCTCTAAGGCGTCTGGCATCAGCAAACCCGCCGACAGTGCCGCTCGCAAAACGGTGCACGTATTCGCCGCCACCAACGGCATGGTCAGCGGAGCGAAAGGGCCACTCAGCGCCCACTTTGCCCGCGTGTTTGGACCGAGCAGTCGTACAAAAACGGCAGCCCCAGCGACCAGCGACCACAGCATCAGCGGCAAGGCGAGTATGAACCACGGCGACCAGCCGCGCATAAATACCAAAACAATGCCGCATGCGAGCAACGTCACATGAATCAAGAAAACCGGATACACCAATCGTCCCAGCACCAGCGTGCGTAAAGCGATGCGATGACGATAATGGCTGGCGAGTTCACGACACAACTCTGGCAAACGACCGCTGGTTTCGCCTGCTTTTATCAGGGCAATATCAAAGGATGGCTGACCTGCGGCCTGCAACTGTTCCGCTAAACCGCGGCCTGCTGCGCATCCCGCCGACCAGCGCTGGCCATTGGTTCGCAGCTGACCACCTGCGGTATCGCCAGAAAGCTGGACCGCCTGCGCGATGGAAAGCCCTGCGTCGAGCGTGACCGCCAACTGCTCATAAAAAATCGCGGTGTGGGCCCAGCTCATGGCCGAATGCTAGACTTCAAAGCTTTTGCGGTCACGCTTCGCCGGGTGTTGGCAGGTCTGATCCGCTGTATCAGCAGTCTGCCGCTCCAGGCTCCCGAGGCTTCGGTTTCCGCCCTTTCAGGGCGCGCCGGAGACTTCCGACTCCAACCTTTCGACGC
>JANMYZ010000724.1:0-2908 GCA_031382605.1 Planctomycetota bacterium
GGGGCGTGCACGCGACTCCGCTGGTGAAGTGCCCAAAGCCGGACAAGAACCCAATATCAGCGTCAATGTCTCATCGCTTGCCGACGGCGGAGTCGCCTCAATCAGCAAGACGGGCGTCATTCACAAGTTGGCCAACATGCAGGGCCATAGCCGCATGCAGGGTCGCAATATTGCCATCGTCGACGTGTTGGAACTCCATCGTGAAGATGCCGGCGGTAAGAAGCGTCATCATCATCGCGCACTGTGGGAAGCTGGCACGGATGGAAAAGAACACGGCCGCCTCAGTCTTTTCGGTAAGACTCATGAATCGGTTGGTCACAAATGGGGCATGAGCGTTGATCTGGGCTCATGCATTGGCTGCAATGCCTGCGTGGTTGCCTGTAATGCAGAAAATAACATTCCGGTTGTCGGTCGCGAAGAAGTGCGCCGTGGCCGTGAGCTGCATTGGATGCGTATCGATCGCTATTATTCGTCAGATCATCACGACCAAGACATGCTCGATGTCGAAGTCGTTCAGCAGCCGGTGATGTGCCAGCAATGCGGCAATGCGCCGTGTGAAGAAGCGTGCCCCGCGATGGCGACGATGCACAATGACGAAGGCATCAACGTCATGGTTTACAACCGCTGCATTGGTACGCGCTACTGTTCGAATAACTGTCCGTACAAAGTGCGCCGGTTTAATTGGTATGAATACGGCAAATATCGTTTTGGACCGCAGGGCGCAGATGACGCCTTTGGTCGTATCGCCAAAAATCTTTTGACCGGCGGCTCGACGAGTTCTCAGGCTGAGTTGAGTAAACATCCATTAGAGATGGCGCTCAATTCAGAAGTCACCGTACGTTCGCGCGGGGTGATGGAAAAATGCAATTTCTGCGTCCAGCGCACGCGTGAGATTCGCGAGATTGAAAAATCGACGAACCTGACCATCGCTGATGGTCAGGTGACCACCGCCTGTGCGCAAACGTGTCCGACCAAGGCGATTGTCTTTGGTGATCTCAATGATGAGAAATCGGCAGTAAACCAGCAGATCATTCAAACCCACGGCTACAAACTACTCGATGTCGAATTGAATACGCGTCCGTCGGTGACGTACTTGGCGAAGATTCGCAATCGCCCAGTGACCGCTGCTGATCACGCCGCTGATCACACCGCTGATCACGCTGCCTCAGCGCCATCTGCTCATGGCGGAGCGACTGAGCTGAAGTCGCCTGCTCCAGCCGTTAAGGGAGCCCACGAATGAGCACCGCGCTGAGCAGCGAGCCAGAAGTGAAGTTGACCGCGAGTCAGATCACCGATGACATTACCAAGCCGCTTTTTACCAAGCCGCCGATGGCGTGGCATGCTGCGATTGCGGCGACCCAGGGACTTGCTGGATTGTTGGTCATCGCCATCGCCGCGTATTGCATCGAGGGCTACGGCATCTTCGGTGTGAACCAGCCGGTGAACTGGGGCAACGACATCACTACCTACATTTTCTGGATCGGCATTGCCGTCGCTGGAACCTTGGTGTCGTCGGTGTTGTTCCTGTTCCGTCAGACGTGGCGCACGGCGATCAATCGTTCGACTGAGGCGATGACGGTCTTCGCGGTGCAAATCGCCGGACTTTTTCCGCTGATTCATACCGGTCGTCCCTGGGTCGACTTCTGGTTGATGCCGTATCCCAATGATCGTCTGTTGTGGCCGAACTTGAAATCGGCGATCGTGTGGGATGTGTTTGCGCTGACCGCGTACGCCACCACCTCAATCATCTTTTGGTACTACGGATTAATTCCCGACTTCGCCACCGTGCGCGATCGCGCAACCAACAAATGGCAGCGGATGATTTACAGCGTGTTGGCGATGGGTTGGCGCGGTAAAGCCAACGACTGGGTGCACTACGAACGTGCGTATTCGCAGTTCGCGTGGATTGCGACGCCGTTGGTTATCGGCATGCACTCGACCATCGCGATCCTTGCTGCTGTCGGCAAAGTTCCGGGCTGGCATGCGACCATCTTTGGACCGTACTTTGTGTGCGGCGCAATTTTTGGTGGCTTGGCCATGGCGATCGTGTTTTTGATTCCCATGCGCTCGATGTTGAAACTGGAACGCTACATCACCATCGATCACTTGGAGAAACTGGCCAAGGTGATGCTTACGTGCGGGTTGATCGTCAGTTACGTTTACCTGATGGAATTTTTCAGCGCGTGGTGGTCGGAGTCGATCTATGAGCGTCATCAATTCTTGTACCGCATGTCCGGTAACTGGTCGTTCGCCTTCTGGATCATGATGATCTGTAACGTGGCGATCCCGCAGTTGCTGTGGTTCAAAGCGGTGCGGCGCAATCTGGTGGCTTTGATGGGCATCGCGATCGCGGTGAACATCGGTATGTGGTTTGAACGCTTCGTCATCATTTCGCTGTCGGTCATGCAAGATCATCTGCCGTCATCGTGGGATTCGGCGTTTACGTTCCGCACCTTTGATTGGTTCATCTTGGGCGGATCCTTTGGTCTGTTCTTCTTCTTCATCCTTGGTTTCTGCCGCGTGGTGCCGGTGATTTCGATCGCTGAAATCAAAGCCCAATTGCTCAAGCCCAAGCACTCCAACAGCGACGGAGGCCACCATGGTTGAAGCGAAACCCATCGTCGCTGGCTATTACCGCGACCAGCAAACCTTCACCGATGCGTGCGCCGCCGCGACGGCCGCAGGAATGCATCCGGAAGCGTTCACGCCCTACCCGGTACATGGCCTGAATGTCAAACTGGGCATTCCCAGGAGCTTGATCGGACGTCCGGTGTTGACGGTTATTTTGATCGGCTTCGCTTTGGGATTACTCTTGGCGTGGTTTACTCAATACCAGGATTACCCGCTGAATGTTGGCGGTAAGCCGTACTTTGCTTGGCAGACCTTTGTGGTGGTGATTCTGGAAACC
>JANMYZ010000018.1:0-16381 GCA_031382605.1 Planctomycetota bacterium
ACGTGCCGGACTATTTTCACGGCGCCCCGCTGGGACGCGAGAACAGGACCCCGCTGGAACGCGAGAACGAGAATGGCGCGAAGGTTCCCAGCGCCCCGGCAGGGGCAGCATGAAAATAGCCCGGCACTTCAGTGCCGGGAATGATGTTGGCGATAACCATAGTCCCGTAGGGACGGCTGAAACGCCCGAGGCAGGGTCGGTCGTCTTTGTTCTCTGCGCCTCTGCGCTCTCCTGTTCAATCGTGTATTTCCTGACAGCTTCCGAAGAAAAAACAGCGGATGAACGATGCATTATTTTCATCACGATTTCCCCGGCCCCTTCACCATGGTTTCGACCCATCGCCCAATCAGATCCATTTCTATATTCACCGGCATGCCGGGTCGCAGTGCGGAAAGCGTGGTGTGTTTCAAGGTATGGGGCACCACGGCGATGGAGCAGCGCGCGCCTCGGCAATCCCAGGTAGTTAGGCTGATGCCATCAATGGTCAGTGAACCTTTTTCGACCACGCGCACGGACCCGTCATCGGGAAGCACAAAAGTAAAACGCTCACAATCGCCTTCTTTATAGCGCTCCACCAATCGTCCGACGCCATCGACATGACCGCTGACCAAATGCCCACCAAGGCGTTGGCCGAAGGTCAGCGCGCGCTCAAGATTTACTTTCAATCCACTGTGCCAACTCGACAACGTAGTTTTGCTGCGCGTTTCACTGCTGGCGTCAAAGCGCGCCACGTCGCCATCCATGCGCGTAACGGTCAGGCAAATGCCGTTCACCGCGATGCTGTCGCCCAATTTGGTGCCCTCGACCAACGGCCCAAGGCCAATGCTGAGCACGCTGCCGCTTGGCGCATGCTCGATGGCGGTGATCTGACCAAGGTGCTCAATGATGCCGGTGAACATGGCGGCCATGTGAGTCGATGCGGCAACGAGAGGCAAGGGGGGAGATAGCTTCCGCTGCCCGACAAATGCGGCTCGGCTACTAGTGATCAACTATCCAACAAATGCGCCCAGGCGACCTAGTGATTCTTCAGCGAAAGCCGGCGGTTTTTCAGGCGCTTGCGGCGATGACGCGCTCCAGCTCTTCCAAGGTCGTCAATCCGCGCAGGACTTTTTTGAGTCCATCGTGAAACATTGGTCGAAACCCGTGATCTTTGGCCAGTTGCAGGATGTCGAGAATGCTCGCATTTCTGGCGATCAGGGAACGCACTGGATCATTGAGGACGAAAATTTCGTGGATGGCAACGCGGCCAGAGAAACCACTGCCGCGGCATGCCTCGCAGCCTTTGGCGTGCCACTGAAGTATTTCGCGATCGCCGATGTCGCCGAAAAGTCGCTCAATTTGGTGAGGTTCCAGCGGTTCGCTGTAACGACATGCTGGACATAAACGGCGCACGAGGCGCTGGGCCATGACCCCAATGATGGACGGCGCGACCAGGAACGGTTCGACGCCGATTTCAACCAGCCGAGTAACGGCCTGCAACGCGTTGTTGGTGTGCATGGTCGACATCACCAAGTGACCAGTGAGCGCCGCCTGACTGGCGATCTTGGCGGTCTCCATGTCGCGCACCTCGCCCACTAGAATGATGTTGGGGTCCTGACGCAGAAAGGCCCGCAAAGCGGTGGCAAAGGTAAGATCAATTTCGTGATTCACTTGGATTTGATTGACCCCGGGCAGGCGGTATTCGACCGGATCTTCGATGGTCATTACGTTGATGTCGGGACGATTGAGATGTTTGAGGCAGGAAAAAAGCGTGGTGGTCTTGCCCGACCCGGTTGGTCCGGTAACGAAGAAGACTCCGTTGGGCGTCGCTAAAAGGCGACGAAGTTCGCTGTTGTGGCGAGCAGATAATCCGAGTTCGCCCAAATCCGGAATGCTGCGTTCAGTTGAGTTGCCCAAAACCCGCAACACCAACTTTTCGCCACAGAGTCCGGGAACGCATGAAAAGCGCAGATCGATCGAGCGGCTGGCGAGCGCCAACGTGATGCGGCCATCCTGCGGACGACGCTTCTCGATGATGTCGCAGCCGGCCATGACTTTGAGGCAGGACACCACGGGCTGAAGCAACTTAAGTGACAAAACCAAGCGTTCTTGCAGGGCGCCATCAATGCGCAAACGAATTCGCATCTGGCTTTGGCCGGGTTCGATGTGGATATCACTGGCTCGTTCGCGCACGGCTAAAAGCAGCAGGTTGCGGGTGAATTGCACCACTCCTTCGTTGCCAGCAAGACGACGAAGACCTTCAGGAGTGATTTCGTCTTCGTCGCCCAACATTTGATCAAGATCGAGTTGACCACCCAGATTGGCGAGTGTGGTAGGATCCGCGCCTTCCACGGCGAGTGCGTCGGCGATCTCGCTGGCCCGCGCAAACACGGCGCTGATGGGATGTCCGATGAGATGCGCAGCCTCTTCCAGCACCAGACGATTCATGGGATCTGCGCACGCAGCAGTGATTTCTCCGCCAAAGGAGAAAATGCAGATCATGCGATGCCGCTTGGCGAATTCTGCTGGCAGCAAGCGCACGATTTCAGGCTGGAACAAGGTCCGACCAAGATCGATCCAGGCTATCCCCAAGCTGTCGCCGTAAATGCGGCACAATTCATCATGTGCTTCCGGGCGCTGCTTGATCAAACTTTCAAGACAGAGCAGCCCATCATTGCGCTGAATGCGTGCACATTCAGCGGCCTGCACCGTCGTCAGGACGCCGCGTTCGACTAACAGTGATAGGAACCGCGGATTGCGTGCGGGCGAAATGCGAACGGTATCGTTCCGGTGCTCAAAGCGGCTGGTGTCACTGCGCTGTTGAACACGACTGGTGTCACCGCGTTGGTAAACACGACTGGTGTCACCGCGTTGCTGATCGTGGCTCATGCGGCTGGTCCTATCGGGGAAACGCTATGTTTGGCGCGCTGTTCTTGCACCAAGCGCAGGATTTCTTGTTGGGTGAGCTTACGCCTGCTAGCCGGCTCGATGGCTTCGTCCTCGCGGATCTCACGCATGAGCTGATCAAAATCAAAAATCGGCTGAGAGACGGCTGGGGAAACGGATTGAGGTTCAGACATGGTTCAGACCGTACCGAAAGCGACGGCAATGGTCTGGCGAATGAGCGCGCTGATTTCAGTAGCACTCGCATCCTTGCGAATGAAATTCAGCGCCCCTTTTGCCAAGCAATCTTGGACGGTCTCCGCATCGCTTACCGAAGAGAGCATGATCACTACCACTCCAGGTTTTGCTTCAATGATGGCAGACAGCGCCTCAGGACCGGTCATCAACGGCATATTCACGTCTAAAAAAACTAAGTCAGGATTGGTCATCCGGGCAGCGATTACTGCCTCCTCACCATTGGTGGCCTCAGCCACCACCGTGCATTGGGCACGTTCCACCAACGCTTTCATGAAGCGCCGGGTCGCGGCATTGTCGTCTACCAGGATCGTGCGATAGGGCGGGGATGGCATTGACTGACTCCACACATGAGGAACACGTGGGTAAGTCTGCCTCACATATCAGCGAAGCGCAAGAATGGCTCAGCAGCTTACGTGAGTTCCCATGAGCTGGATGGTCAACCTACTCGCTTTTAATTTAAAAAGGCAATAACGGCGGAAGTACAAAAGGAGACTCTGTGCGCCGATAAAAGTCGGCGCAAAACCAGTCTGCCGGCCCCCAACATCTCGGTAGCGACCTCGTGGTGTCGAGGGGAAGGCAACACGATCGTTGGCGTTTTTGCAAGTCATCGGCAGCGCCGGCGGCGTCGCAGGCCCTGAGCAGGCCCAGGAATTTCACGTGCGAAAACTGGGAGGCAAAAACAGTAAGAAAAATGGTGGTAATCACCTGGGCATAGATTTATTGTTGCGCTTGGGCGGCGTCAGTCGTTACGATTTTTAGACGGCGTGTCGTTATCCCGATGATCTGGCGGTGCTGGTGCGTGGAGGGCAGCATCGCCAAGTGTTGGGCCGTCGGCTTTTGAGCGCGGAATTATTTCAGAGTTGGCACCACTTGCCATGCGATGACTCCTCCTGCGCGCAATGGAACGCATCGGCCATCGCCCAGCTGTAATTCTTCCGGGACGCTCCAAGGCCGTTTTTCTAAGGTGATGGTGTCGAGATTGCGCGGCAGTTGGTAGAAATCAGGCCCATGGAAGCTGGCGAACGCCTCAAGTCGGTTGAGGGCATCGGCCTGCTCAAAAGCTTCGGCGTACAGTTCAATCGCCGCATGCGCCGTATAGATGCCGGCACAGCCGCAGGCGGATTCCTTCGCTTGGCGCAGGTGGGGAGCGCTGTCAGTGCCGAGAAAAAATTTGGGGTTTCCACTGGTGGCGGCCGTGACCAGCGCTTGCCGATGCACTTCACGCTTCAGCAGTGGCAGGCAGTAGTGATGCGGCCGCAAGCCGCCGTCAAACAGCGCATTGCGATTGAGTAACAAATGGTGGGCGGTGATGGTCGCCGCGACAGTGGCTGGAGCCGCGCTGACGAACGCAACCGCCGCACTGGTGGTGATATGTTCCAGGACGATGCGCAGGGCGGGGAATGCCCGCACCAGCGGATCGAGATGGCGCTCGATGAAAACCGCTTCGCGATCGAAGACGTCGACGTGGCGGTCGGTAACCTCGCCATGCATAAGTAAGGGGAGACCACATTCCTCCATTGCGGCGAACACCGGATAGCTGTTTTTGATATCACCAATGCCGCCGTGCGAGTTGGTGGTTGCGTGTGCCGGGTAATATTTCAGCGCATGAACGAAGCCACTTCGTCTAGCGCTGGCAATCTCTGAAGGGGTGGTTTTTTCAGTCAAGAAAAGCGTCATCAGCGGCTGAAATGACAAACCGGCTGGCAAGGCTGACAGGATGCGCTCACGATATGCCGATGCTTGTTCCGTCGTGGTCACCGGGGGGTGAAGATTGGGCATGACGACGGCCCGAGCGAAGCGACGTGCCGTATCGGGAAGCACGGATGCCAGCACTTCTCCATCGCGAAGGTGCAGATGCCAGTCGTCTGGGCGGGTGATGGTCAGGTGGGTCATGGTCATATCCTTTCAGGGAGCGCTTCATCAACGTTGCGCTCACTCATCGCCGATTTTGCTAACAAGCGTGGCAGGCGACGGAATTCTCCTGCCCGTGGAGCGCATCAAGCGAGTGCTCACGGGCAGGTGAAATCAGACGGATCTCATTTTGCCGCAGTATAAGGTAGCGATGAATGATGGACCATGATGCGCAGCCGACCGTTGTCGTCTTTTCGCCACGTCCAGGTCTTATCGACGATCGTGACCTTCCCGTCTTTATCCGTTAACTGAACATGGCCCATCGACGTCGCGGTGTCTCCAGAGAGGTAAATACCCGCATTGCGCACCTCGACCTTGCGCCATGGCTTGAGAGCAAAACCCTTATCGCGAGGGAAGGCGGCATCATCGCCGACGAAGTAGGCCAGTGCCCCAGCGCGGGTGGTACGGAAGGTTTGCGGGACTTCGGTCAGCGTCGGCTTAAACAACACCACGCCAAATTGGTAGCCATAGGCGGCGTCGATGACGGCACCCGCAAGTGTCTTGGCTGCTGGCAATCCTTCTTTTTCGAAGGTGGTCGAGATGGCGACCAAAGCTTCGCCCCAGGCTTTTTGAGCACTGACGACCTCGGTTTCGGAAATCCCGCTGTTGACCACGATAGCGGCAGGTGCCGGAGCCAGCGCGACAGCCGATTCGGCTGAAAATCCAGCTGTGCAGGTTACGGACAGCATGAGAGGCAGGAGGAGGGATTGAAAACGCATGATGGAATCTCCGGTTTTGAAGCTGGTGATGACGGACTATGAGCAGTGACGCGACGTGAGGTGCTCTGTTTCTCGGAGCACTTCTACGGAGGTGCCCTTGGCGGCTGATGGCTGTGCGATTTTGTTCGTCAGATCAGGCTCCTGGCCAATTGATGGTAGAGTGGAATGCCAATCGCAAGATTGAATGGGAAGGTGATGCCAAGCGACACGCCGAGCGAGAGCGCGTGGTTGGCACCAGGATTGGCAATGCGCATAGCGGCTGGCGCGGCGATGTAGCTGGCGCTGGCGGCCAACGTTCCGAGGACGGTTGCGCCGCCAACGCTCAGCCCAGCGGCGTGTCCGGCGATCACACCGATCACACCATGCAGCAACGGCAGAAGAATTCCGAAGGGCAGCAGAAACCGCCAGTGGCTGCGCAGGTCGCTCAGTCGAGCGGCCGCCACCATGCCCAATTCCAACAGGAAGAGGCAAAGAACGCCCTTGAACGGATCGACGAAGAAAGCTTTCACTTCCGTCATTCCTTCCTTGCCTGCAGCCCAACCAATGGCCAGTCCACCGAGCAGCAGGAGAATGCTTTTACTCGCCACCACGTGACCGATTGCTGACCAAACTCCACCCGTGGCAGTAGCACCGGAGCCACGTAACAATAGCAGTGCAACAACGATCGCTGGCACTTCCATCAGGGCGAGCAGCGCCGGCATAAAACCTTCCGGAGTGTCGCCGACTTTACTGAGGAACGTGACGGCGGCGAGAAACGTCACCGCCGAGGTCGAGCCATAGTGCGCGGCTAGCGAGGCACTGTCTTCGCGACTAAAACCACCCGCACGTCTGGCGATGAAATAACTCCAACACGGTACCGCTGCGCCAATCAACAGCGTTGCCACCGCCGCCCAGCCGACCTGTGACAAATGCGTTTGATCAAGTGCCGCACCACCTTTCATGCCGATGGTCAACAGCAGGAATATCGCCAACGTTTGTGAGAGTGCTTCAGGAAAGGTCAGATCACTGCGGAGTAATTTCGCCACCACTCCAAGTGCAAAACTCAGAATAACCGGCGACAAGAGGTTGTGGGTCAGAAGATCAAGCGAGTCCATGGCATTTCTTCGAAATAATGAGTGGGTCGTACCCGTTTGCGTTAAGGAAAAACAAGGACCTGAAGTTCATCAAGTTGATCAGCGGATGACGCTGAATTACCCTTCACATATAACCGTCTTTGCGTAATTTTTCGAGTCCGCCACGTCCTTCGTGATCCTGTAATCGTCCGCTGCGTTCAGCGATATCTTTGAGCGTGCCGGAGCTGAGTTCGGCAATGACTTCGCGAATGGAGGTCGCGCGACTGGCGATGGGTTCCTGACATGGCCAGCAGCCCAGGCTGCGGTAGCGCGAGCCTTCGCCGCGATCGAAGTACAGCGAGATCAGCGGTATCGCTTCGCGCTCAATATATTCCCAAACATTGAGCTCGGTCCAATCGAGCAGTGGGTGGATTCGTACATGAGTTCCTGGGGCAAAATCAGTTTTAAATTGATTCCAAAGTTCGGGCGGTTGATCGCTCACGTCCCATTCGCTGTGTTTACCGCGCGGGCTGAAATAACGTTCCTTGGAACGACTGCCTTCTTCATCTGCACGCGCTCCAACGATGACGCCAGTCCAAGGCTTACGCTCGGTTTCGCTCACCCACGCGCCGGTGGCAAGGTCAAGACGATATCGCGGACCACTACCATCGAGGGTCTGTTTCAGCGCTTCCGTACGCAGAATGCCACAGCATTGCTGACGAGCGAAGCGTCTGGGATCGCCTTCGGGATAATCTTCACGCGTGTGCACGTAGGTCCGCCGTTCAGCGAGCGCCGCGTCATGACGACCGACCATCATGGTGAGGTTTAATTCGCGTGCGAGTCGATCACGGTACGTCAGCGCTTCTGGAATTTCAAAACCGGTATCGATGTGCACCAATGGAAACGGCACATGTCCGAAGAATGCTTTGCGCGCCAACCACAACAGCACCGTCGAGTCCTTGCCCATCGACCACAACATGCAGAGATCGGGGAAATGCCGGTAGGATTCGCGTAAAATGTAAACGCTCTGCTGTTCCAACGCATCAAGGGCATCCATCAGAGCACTCCTTCACGTATAGAATTTCCATGATGTTCGGTGGCGATGGGGTCTTCGCCGACGGCAGCAAGGACCTGCTGCATCCGAAGCCAAAGCTCCGCTTGGTCATCGGCCTGAATCGTTATATGCCCAAGTTTTCGCCCTGGTTTGGCGGCTTTGCCGTAGTCGTGCAAGAAAGTTCCTGGAATCGCAGCGATCGTTTTTGGGGAAGGCATGGTTCCGATGCAATTGACCAGCGCGGTTGGACGAATCAGGTCGGTTGGGCCGAGCGGTCGACCGGTGATCGCGCGCACGTGATTTTCAAATTGGCTGGTACGGGCGCCTTCGATGGTCCAATGACCGCTATTGTGCACACGCGGAGCCATTTCGTTCGCTACGAGTTGCCCCGCCACCACGAAGAACTCAACCGTTAATATTCCCACGTAGTCCAGCGCGGTCAGCAATCGCGCGGTCAGTTTACGTGCCTCTGCCGTCAGTTCGTGTTCTTCTGCGACGGGAATCGCCGCCCGCAGAATTCCCTCACGATGCCAGGTCAAAGTCAGTGGATAAAATTCCATGTGACCATCGGCATCGCGAGCAGCGATTTGCGCACATTCTTGCGTGAAGGGCACCATGGCTTCGACAATCGCCGCTTGTCCGGCGATAGCTGACCACGCTGCGGCGGCTTCATCTGCTTGGCGCAGACGCACCTGTCCTTTGCCGTCATAACCGCCATGACGGGTTTTCAGCAGACAAGGGAAGCCAAGTTTGTTGGCAGCAATGACGACGTCGCTTACCTGATCTACCACATGAAAATCGGCGGTAGGAATTCCCAGGCTGCGTAGGTAGTTCTTTTCCGTGAAACGATCTTGCGCGATGGCAATCGTCGCAGCGGATGGATGCAACCGAGTATGGTTTTCTGCGACCGCTAAAACGTTAGCCGGAATATTTTCGCTCTCGCAGGTGATCGCCGCGCAATGTTGTGCGAGCGCGACGATTCCTTCACGCGAGTCTGGACGGTGTGGCAATACGTGGGCGAGAGCGGCGGCAGGTACCGTATCCAGTGCGCACACCGTGGTCGTGATTCCCAGCTTATGCGCGGCCTCGACCAGCATTCCCGCCAGTTGTCCGCCGCCCAGAATTCCGAGGTCGCTCTGCGACATGGTGATGCTCCGCTATTGCTGCTGCTGCTGTTGCTGATGTTGATGCGGCAAGTGGTGTGCGTGGATCGCCGTCAGCTGCGGATTTGTGGCTTTGCGCGCTGCGCCAGTCGGCCAATGCGCTAGCTAAACGACGATCTTCCAGGGCTAAAATCGCGGCAGCACATACCGCGGCGTTGATCGCACCCGCGCGACCTATGGCCAGCGTGCCGACCGGAATGCCGGCAGGCATCTGCACGATCGACAGAAGTGAATCCATGCCCTTCAGCGCCGCAGATTCGACCGGCACGCCGAGTACCGGCAGTGACGTCTTTGCGGCGGCCATGCCCGGCAGATGTGCCGCGCCGCCTGCACCAGCAATAATCACCTTGAGGCCACGTCGCTGTGCAGTGCCGGCATAGGACATCAAAAGATCGGGTGTGCGGTGAGCGCTGACGACGCGGACTTCATGCACGACGCCCAAACGGTCCAGGGTTTCACTGGCATGGCGCATGGTCTCCCAGTCGCTGCGTGATCCCATGATCACGCCAATCAGCGGGACCTCAGCGATGCTAGATGAGTGATTTGTTGAGGGTGTTGCTCGTGCTGATTTTGGCTTTGGTCGTGTGCTCTATTTCATGAGCGGCGACGATAAATTCCGCGCCTAAATCGACTATGACGACTTGTCGATCAATCATTCGCTTCAAGCGAACGATGACGCCGATCAGCTCAACCTAAAACCGCAGTAAGAATCCAAATTCCACCGCAATACCCCGTTGGGCCGTTGGCCCGTTGGGGCACTTAGGCGCAAAGACGCAAAGACGCAAAGAAAAGCAAAGGTCTGAATCAAAAAATAGGTGATCAATGGCTTCACCAAACGAATGAATCTTATTTTTGATGCATGTCCTTTGCGCTCTTGGCGGCTAAGTGCCCCAACGGGGTATTGCGGTAAAATGGTTCTCTACTGCGTTTTTTAGGCTCAATGAACGGTGCGTCCGCGACGAGCACGGGCAGCGGCAATGATGGCCACCACCGCCGGATGCGTCACGCGGCGTTCTTGTGAGATGGCATAAAAACGCACGCGAATTTCATCCAAACGACCGATGGATACCATGCGATAGCGTGCGACCGCTTCATCTTCCATGATGCTCGGCACGGGACAAATACCGACACCGCTTTCGGCGAAGACCTTGAGCAGCGCGTTGTCGACGAACTCTCCGACGATCATCGGCTTCATGTCGTGATGCGCGAACCATTGATCCAGTTCATGGCGCATCTGCGAGCCCTCTGCCGGCAACAGCATGGGCGCACGGCCCAAACATTTGGGAAAAGTGCGGCGCAAAGCCGCCGCTTGATCGGCGGTGGCTAAAAAACTAATCGCCGATTCGGCCAACAGATGATGGTGAGCATGGCTGGAGCCAGGTGGCGTCGGATGGTCGATCAAAACCAGATCATACGCATGCACGGCAAGATCCGCGAGCAAGCGTTCGGCCTTGTCTTCGCCACAACTCAGTCGCACCGGATGCGACAACGACAGCGCCGGCAACAGCGCCTGATGGGCAACCAACTTGGGTACCACATCGGCAATACCCACGCGCAAGCGAACGTCGCCACCAGCGGCCTGACCATCCAACGCAGTTCGCAAATCGCCGCCTAAGGCAACCACTTCGTCGGCATAGCGCAGGGCCAAGCGACCCGCCGCCGTCAACACGACTTGCCTGCCTTTTCGTTCAAATAATTCGTGACCAAGTGCACGCTCCAATTCGCGCACCTGATTGCTAATGGTCGACTGGGTTACATGCAGTTTTTTCGCTGCAGCGGTGATCCCACCGGCATGAGCAACATGGCGGAAATACTCTAAGTGGTGGAAACTAAACTGGCGCATGCGTGCGCACTGTGGCGCGTCTGGTGCCTCCGTCGACCAGAAAGGGGCCAAAAGGGCATGCGGAATTGATCGTCAGATCGCCCTTCCGACATCCGGACTTCCGGACGCGCAGAGAATCACAATGCTGCAGCCCATGCAGGACGACACCTGGCAAGAACATCTGGCGGCGCAGCACGGCGCGGTGGCGGGTCCGACCCTGGCATATGTGCAGCACTACTTAGGCATTCGCGCGGGCGAGCCTGGGATTGATGCGCGCGTTCCTGCTGATTTACGCAGTTTTCTCTCGTCCTGTAGCGATGCCGAAAAAATGTTGTCGCTGTGGGCTGATGATCAACTGGGCTTGGAATTATTGCTGCGTCTGGGTGGCGTTAGTCGTTACGGATTTCAGACGGCGTGTCGTTATCCCGATGATCTGCTGTTGCTGGTGCGTGAAGGGCAGCACCGCCAAGTGTGGGGCAGTCGGCTTTTGGGCGCGGCTTTAACGGCAGAGTTGTTGGCGGCAGTGGATTTGTATGAACGTCGTCAGGTTTTTGGTCGTTTTAAACATCGGCATTTCTTGCGTCTGATACTCGGTGATGTTTCTGGCGGTATCAGCTTCGAAGCGCTGGTGCGGGAATTGTCCGACGTGGTCGACGTGATGGTGCAGGCGGCTTACACCATGGCTGTGGCGGAGGCTTTGCGAAAATTTCCACAGATTGCAGCATTGTCCTCAGAGCAACGCGCATTCGCGGTACTGGCGATGGGCAAGCATGGTGCGCGTGAACTCAACTATAGCAGCGATATTGATCTGATTTTCCTGTATCGTGGTGTCGAAGACGCGCCGAGTGAGTTGCACGATTATCATCAGCGCCTGGGCCAAGAGCTGATTCATCTGCTCGAAAATCCGGCGGATGAGGGCGCACTGTTTCGCGTTGATATGCGTCTGCGCCCAGAAGGTGATCGTGGCGAGTTAGTGCTTAGTGCGCGTGAAACCATCGATTACTACTATAGCGTTGGCCGTCCGTGGGAACGTCAGGCGATGATTAAAGCGCGAGCCATTGCGGGAGAACTGGCCCTGGGCGAACAATTGGTCAATGAACTGCGTCCCTGGGTCTATCCGCAGGAACCGGAGTGGGAGACGCTGGATGAATCGCGTTCGATGCGTCGTCGCATTGAAGAACGGGCGCAAGAAGCAAACGTCAAAACTGGCGCAGGCGGAATTCGTGACATCGAGTTTTTGGTGCAGTATTTTCAGTTGGTTTACGGCGGTCGTGATCCCGAACTGCGTAACCGCGCGACTCTGCCGACGCTGCGTCTTTTATCTGACCGTGGCATGGTGCCCAAAAAAGACGCCCGGATCATGGAAGAATATTATTGCTGGCTGCGGATCGTCGAACATCGCCTGCAAATGTGGGATGATCGTCAAGAACACGAATTGCCGGCCTCACCAACTCTTCGAACGGCTTTAGCATGGCGTTGTGATATCACCGGACCAGATGCATTAGAACGCTTTGATCGGCATCACGCTCAAGTCCGCACGAAAGTTCGCGAAATAGTCGCTCGGCATTTCTTGGCCTCGACCCAAGAAGAAGACGCGATGATGGCATTGGTCGTGCAGGGTGAGGCCGACGAACGCTTGGCGGGCAAATATCTCGCCAGGGCGGGGCTTAAAGATCACGCCAAGGCCTGTGTGCATCTGCGGGCATTGGCAGCGGAACCGTTTTTTGTTTTGAGTCGCAGTCGTACCGAGCGGAGTTTGGTCAAGATCTTGCCACTGGTGCTGCATCTGGTCAGTCAGAGTCCATCGCCGGATCAAACGCTGGAGAACTTCGCCCGCATCGTCGCTGCGGTCGGTGGACGGGCGACGTTTTTTGAACTCTTAGGCCAGCATGCCGATGTATTGACCATGTTTGTCGACCTTGCGGCATGGTCAGAGTTCCTGGTGAATTTACTCCATGATTTCCAAGGTTTACCGGATGAGTTGATCGACACGCTGAATCAACGACCACGTAAGCCGTCGGTGCTGATCAGTGAAGCACGCTCGCTGATCGTTGGTTTGACCACTCCGGCAGAGCCCTTGGCCTTCATGGTCGCGCGCGAAACTGCTGCGGTCGCACGGCGCGATTTGGAAGGTTTGTCGCAGGTCGAAGTCGGCCATCACTTAAGCGCCGTCGCGCAAGCGGTGTTCGGCGCATTATTACCGAAGCAAATCGCCGAACGGGCGCATGCCTGGGGCGTGCCGATTGAAAACCATCGTCCGACGCGCTTTGCGATCCTTGGTTTGGGCAAGCTTGGTAGTCGCGAATTAACCTACGCCAGCGATATGGACGTGGTTTTTGTCGCGGATCCTGGCGGTAAATGCCCACGCGCCAATTACGATGGCGACGCCTTTTGGACGCGCGTCAGTCAAGATTTGATACGCGTCATGCAGGAAGGTCGCTTGTATGAAATCGATCCACGCCTGCGTCCCTGGGGCGACGGCGGGCCGTTTATCGCGAACACCGAGGCGTTGAAATTTTATTGGAGTCAACGGCGAGAACTGTGGGAGCGCATGGCGATGTTGCGCATTTCGCCATTGGTCGGCGAACCACAGTTATGCGATGAAGCCGTTACCCTCATTCGCACCGCTGCTTTTACTCAGCCGCTCGACAGCAGCGCCGGCCATGAAGTGCGCGACATGCGCCGACGACTCGAAGAAAGCGTCGCCGGGCGTGATCACGTCAAGCGCGGTTGGGGTGGCTATGTTGATCATGAATTCACCGCGCAGTATCTCAGCCTGGGATTAGATCCGGCGGCCATGCCGATTGGCTGCGCCACGGAAACTATGTTTGTTCGGCTAGCCGAACTCGGCCGCATGCCAGCGGAGGCCGTTGCTGAATTGACCACCAGTTTGCGCACGTTGCGCTTCATCGAAGCCCGCATGCGCCTAGCCGCTGGGAAAGCGATCAGCAGCCTGCCAACCGAGCGCGAAGCGCGCATGCATTTAGCGAAACGCTGCAATTATCCTGATCTTGCCGCGTTCGATCTCGCCTTGCATTTGGCGCGTGAAGCTGGTCGGCGCTGGTTTGATCGTTTGGTGCGCTGAAATTCTGGTGGGTTCCGCAGGTTTGGATGCGGCCTCATGTCGGGCGTGGCGCCTGCACGGAGGAGCATTAGAAAGCTAACCAACCCAAGGAACTCGATGATCACTCGTTCGCTCTTCCTGCTTGCTCTCATGGTTTCCGCCACGGTTTCCGCCACTGCTGCTGAACCGCTCAAGATTGGTTTGATCTGTTCCGGTTCCGTGACTGACGGCGGCTGGAATCAGTTGGCCAAAGAAGCTATCGAGCAGGTGAAAAAAGATTTGAAGGCTGAGGTCTCCATTCTGCAAAAGGTCACGCAGGATAAAGTCGGTGATGAGCTGCGTGCGTATGCCGCTGATGGCTACGATTTGGTGATTGCTCACGGTTACGAATTTTTGACTCCGGCGGCAGAGGTCGCGGCTGGGACAAAAACTAAGATGAAGATCGCCGTGAGCGGCGCTGATGTTGCGCGCCCGAATATCGTCACGATTGATTTCGATGTCTCGCAGGCTTCTTATCAACTCGGTGTTATTGCCGGTACCTTGACGAAAAGTGGCAAGCTTGGTTTTGTCGGCGGTTCGCCGATTCCTTCGGTAAAGGCTTGTTATCGCGGCTTTCTTGCGGGCGCGAAAGCTGTCCGTGCTGAGGTCACGGTGGCGGAGGCGTACACCTCATGGGATGAGCCGGTGAAATCGAAAGCGCAGACCGAGGCGTTCTTCGCGCAGGGCATCGATTTGGTTTATCATGATGTCGATGCGGCCAGCCGTGGGGTATTCGAAGCGGTGAAGGAGCGGAATAGCAAAAATCCAACGTCGCCGGTTTACGTTTTTGGTTGTGTTGCCGATCAGAACGCCAACGCGATTTGCCCAGATCACATCCTTGCCAGCGCGGTGATTCGTCTGGATCTCTCTTTCCGTACGGTCGCCGATTCCGTCACCGCTCAACTTTTTTCAGCTGGCGTCATCCGCGAAAATTTGGCTCGGGGAACGTGTGTTGCGGTGCTCAATCCCAGATTGTTGGGTGGTGTGCTGACCAAGGATATTCAGTCGTTGGTTGAAAAAGCAGGCAAAGATTTGCTGAGCGGTGCCATTGTCATTCCTGCTGAATGATCTTTAGCGGTGATTACCCTCACCGGAATTGGTAAACGTTTTGCCGGCGTCACCGCTCTTGAGGGAGTGTCGCTGACTTTTGCTGCCGGGCAGGTGCACGGACTGCTGGGCGAAAACGGTGCCGGCAAATCAACTCTGATGAATATTTTGTTTGGCCTGCTGCAACCCGATGCGGGCACCATGACCATTGATGGTGTGGCAACGCGCATTCGCTCGCCGCGTGCTGCCTGTCGTTTGGGCATCGGCATGGTGCATCAGCATTTCAAATTGGTGCCGACATTGAGCGTCGTTGATAATCTGGCGCTGGCTTTGGGTACATCGTTTGGACGCGTCGATCGCACGGCGTGGCGCGCGCGCATTCATCAACGTGCGGCAGCTTTGCGCTGGATGGTTGATGCTGATGCACGGATAGAAAATCTGAGCGTCGGTCAGCAGCAACGAGTCGAGATTCTGAAAGCGTTGTTGGCCATCGAAGCCAGCGGCGCGAAAAACCGCACGTTGATCCTTGATGAACCAACCGCGGTGTTGGCTCCGCAAGAAATTGATGAACTGTTATCGGCGGTGCGTGCGTTAGCCGCCGATGGTGTCGCGGTGGTGTACATCAGTCATAAACTCGCTGAAATTGCCAGCGTTTGTACCGTGGTCAGTGTTTTACGACGCGGGCGATTGGTGCATCAAGGCCCAGCGAATGAATCGCCCGAACGCTTGGCCGAGTTGATGATCGGAAGCGTGACGGCTCGTTCATCACGGACCGCTCAACCAGCGACAGCGGAATCACCAGCGCGGATCACAGTAGATGGAGTGACGGTGATCACCGACGGACGAACGCTGCTCCAGCAGGTTTCGCTGGTGGTGCGCGCGGGGGAAATCGTCGGCATCGCTGGCGTTGAAGGAAATGGTCAACTGCCCTTGGTGCAGGCGATTCTTGGCCAGTTGTTGCCTGACCAAGGCCGTGTCGCGCTTTCCGTTCAGCGGGATCACATCGGCGTGATTCCAGAAGATCGTCAACGAGAAGCCTTGGTGATGCCGCTGTCGGTGAATGAAAATTTGGCACTCAAAAGCTATCGCACTCCACCGCTGAGTCGCAGCGGTTGGTTATCGCTGTCGGGCTGGGAAAAACATGCGCAGACGTTGATGTCGACCTTCGATGTGCGGGCCCGTGATGCCTCCGTTCCGGTGGCAACGTTGTCGGGTGGGAATCAGCAAAAAGCGGTGATTGCACGTGAATTATCAGGGAATCCGCCAGTCATTGTCGCGGTGAACCCGACCCGTGGACTTGATATTGGAGCAGCCAATGCGGTGCTCGCGCGTTTGCTCGCTGCGCGTGATGCGGGCGCGGCGGTGTTGATGGTGCATAGCGACCTCGATG
>JANMYZ010000029.1:0-8038 GCA_031382605.1 Planctomycetota bacterium
GCGCCGGTTGGAAATCATGCTGGAGTCGCCGCGACGAAAACGGAACCACGCTTTCGTTTGCCCACTGATGCTGGCGATGCTGCCGCGCTGACAGTCGAGCCTTATCATGGTCTGACCGAAGTGCGTCCGCTGTTCTGGACCCCGACCACCATGGCCGTTCCTGAGGGTGGTTATGGCGTTGTCGGCATGATGGCCGATCCGATTTTCTCGCATGAATTCATCGGTTCTGCTGGTGTCGGCACAGATTCTGGCTCTCCGGTCGGGCTGGCCAGTTATGCGTATGGCGGCTGGCCGATTGATCTGGGTGTGGTGGCTTGGCAGGCAGAGCGTGCTTATGACGAGCAAATTCTTGCCAGTGACGGCAACCGCTACGATTACGTTGAAAGTCGTCGAAGCGCCGAAGTCCGTATCGGTCATGGCCTCACAGGAATGCGCCGACGATTTCAGTTTTACGCTTCCGCTGGTGTGGCCGATTACAGCACCGTGGACAGCGCTGCAGAGAAATATGACGGCTTGGCAACGTTCAATCTAACGCCGTTTACCGACACCGAACAGTACACGGAACTGACCCTGGCCTACAGCGATGCCACGCTGTTTCCTACGAGCTACACCCTGGATGACGGCACCAGTTTCGCCGTCAAATATCGCCACAGCGGCTACGGCGGCGACATGGAGCAAGACCGCGTCATTGGCCTGGGCACCTACGTCCTCAGTTTCTGGCCACGCTTTGGTCAACAATTGGTCTTCGGCGGAGCACTTGGCTGGACCGAAGGCGACGACTATTTGCAAAACCAGTTTTCCGTCGGCGGAACTTACGGACTGAACCAGTTACCACGTGGCTACGGCACCACGCAAGCGCTCGGACAATATCTGGTCGGTGGCAGCGTCGCTTATCGCACGCCGGTATGGCGTCCGTTTTCAGGCCACAGCACCACGCCCTTCGTCGACCGACAAACCATCCTCGAATTATTTTTCGATGCCGCCAAAGTTTCGAGCGACAAACTGGACGGCACCGGCGATTGGTTTCGCTCGATCGGCGCCAATATTCACATGAACTGGATGGTGTGGGAACTGATGGTGAACCCCGGCATCGGCATCGCTTATCAATTGGATGGCGACCAAGACGTGCGCGGACTGTTCGGCCTTGGCTTTAATTGGTGAGCCTAAAAAACGCATTAGAGAATCATTTTACCGCCAAGCCGCTAAGAGCGCAAAGAACTTACAGCAAAAAAAGAGTCACCCGTTTGGTGAGGTCGTTGATCACCTAGATTTCGAGTCTAATCCTTGATATCCTTTGCGTCTTTGCGACTTGGCGGTGGAAGTTTGAATTCCTACTGCGTTTTTTAGGGTGAGGCAGCCGCTACAGAACGATCGCAGCGCAGCTGCGACATGCGCTGCATACAAGCCGCACTAGCCCACCGCTTCGTCAGCGATCCGATCACGCGATAGGGCAATCGTTTCGTGATCAATAACCCACAATTTGGCCCCGTCGCTTGCGGTGTCGGCGCCAAGTAAGCCGCGCGGGATTTCTTCTACTGGCAGTTCGCGTTCACCTAACGATTCGATTGGTAATTCCCAGCCATGCCAGGTGGCGACGGCGAAAAGATCGGTTAATAATTCGTCGGCGGCGGCAGTGTCTTGCTCAGCCAAACGATCAAAACCTTCTGACAGCGCGCGTGTGGCTAAGGTGATTTGCTTACGCAAAAAACGAATCAGCGCACGGTCGGCTAACGATGGTATTTCATCACCAATGGCGCTTTGATATTTCGCAATCAAGGCTTCATCGGTAAGGGCGGTCAACAACGACGGTTGATCAACGTGATAGCAATGGCAGCGCATGGGTTAGGCTCGAAGGGTGATCGTCATTGGCCAAATCGACCGTTCACATCCGCTGGCGCGCCCACTGGCTTGAGCTGGATCTGAATCGAATCAGCAGCGAGCTTCCAGTCGACACCGGCTTCGGCTGCGCCAAAAATTCCGATGGATACATTTGCCGATTGATTGATCAACGTGTCGCCCAACGGGTATTTTTTCGACGGATCCGTCGGCATAAACGCCATGACCCGACCATTGCTGTAATCAATGGCTAAGGTCGCGGTGGTGCCTTGAATTTGGAGAGCGATCGGCTCCCACTTGTCGTAGGTACCGGCTGCTTTGACCGCACGCCAAGCGATACGGCTGTCGCCAAGCACGGCCAATTGCACACCTTGCGTGCGACTTTCATCAAGCACTTCCAGCCCTCCGGTGGCCGTCGTGATGCCGCTCAGATCCAGGGTCAGCTTCACTTGGCGTAAGCGGTCCTGACGCACCATCACAAACGCGTGACTCACCGGATCGGCGCTGACCGCTTGACGACCTTCAAGTACCAATTTGCCGTCTTTCGCGTGGATATGAATGCCGGTGCCGGGCGCGCTGTACTGCCAACCCGTCTGCGGGGTGTCGCCTTCAGGCCAATCAAATGGTTCGTCTTTGAATTCGTCATTAGCTGCTTCAAAAGTCGCGGCGGCTTTCGCTAACCATTCCCGTGGAGCATTCGGACTGGTCCCAAGCTTTTTGTAATAATCGAGCGCCTTGTTTTGATCTTTCCGGGCATCCGCGATCAGCAGGCGATAAGCCAGCACGTAGCCATCGTTTTCAGGTAAGGAATCGAGCACCACTTCACATTCGCGGTAACGTCCCGCAAGCATGTGACCGTAGGCCTGCCAACGCAACGATTCAGGAGTATTGATGAGCGATATATCGCGAACGCTCTGAACCGAGCCAACGCTTTGCAATATCTTCGCCACTTGAGTCAAGAAATGCGAGCGCTTATTGGCACTAGGATCAAGAGCGCCCGCGACAGCAAATTGTCCCTGTTCCAAAGCCACCGCGGCATTCAGCTCTTTCGCCAATTGCTTCAGTTCGGGTGATGGCAAGGAATCGACTTGTTCAAACGTCCGCCGCTCAAGACACGCTAAGGCGAGCTCAGCGACGGAAGTGGACAATTTCGACCATAGCTCACGCGCTTCGGCGACTTTATTATTGCGCAGGTGGATATAGCCCAGGTTGTAAGTGGCATACTGCGTTGAATACGCGCTGAGGGTTCCGCCCAATGCTTCTTTGAGCAGCGTTTCGGCCTCCTCCATTTGTCCCATCGCCAGCATTACCGAGCCCATAATGGCCTTGGCTTCATCGGCAAATTTAGGGTCAGCAATCAGCGTTTTCGCTGCTTCCATCGCCTTGGTGGTATCACCGCGCTTGAGCGACACCCGCGCAAAACCTAAACCGGATTCCAAGTCTTTGTGCAGAGTCCAGCACTTGCGAAAGGCTTCCTGTGCAAGTTTGTAGTCGCCAGTTTTTTCATACATATCCGCAAGGTACTTATTCGGCGGAAAAGCCGTGGGCTGCGCCGCGTTCCATTGATTCAACCAAACGCGCAAGTCGGCTTCCCGCGTCGTATCTGCTTGCAGAATTTTGGTAATGATCTCGTAGCCTTCGCTCCAATGAGAATCGAGCTTCAATAAACGACGGGCATGGCTTTCGATTTTAGCCGGTTGCTCGCTCTCTTTATAAAGTTCGATGGTGAGTTTGGTTAGTACCACATGGTCAGGGAATTTTTCGCTCGCCTTTTCGGCTAACTTCAGCGTTGCTTCTGGTGACTTTTTGTCACGCCCCCAACGGATGGTTTTCAGGACGTCTTCAACATCGCCACGGGCGATCGCTTGGTCGCCACGTTTTTGCACAACATTTTCTACCGTGCGACGAGTCTCGATACGTAATATATCTCTCGCCTCGATTCGACGACGTCCACTGACACCGTCGAGTGTTACATTTTTATCTCCGTCGAGCGCAAGAATCGTTCCCATTTCGGTGCCACCGCCGCGCAGGAAAACCGTATCGAATTTACTCTCTTGACGATCAAGATAGGGAACGGTGGCAGGGTCTTCGGCAGACATCAGCGATGGCGCCAAAATCACCCACATGCCAACGGCTAACAAATTGGTCTGCAAGCCAGACCGCAGCGCAGTAAAAGCCATGATCATTTCTCCGGCAAGGGTAAGATCGGCGGCAAAGGAAGCTCAAGCGATGGTGGCGGCGGCGGCGGCAAGCGTGACGGCGGCGGGCCAGACGCTTTAAGCGTAAACGGATTCGCCTGCGGTTGACCGCCATACAAAGCGACCAAAGGCTTGATCACCACGTCGGCATGAATGATCTCAAGATCACTTTTTTTCGGTGCGACTTTAAGGTCGGTGAGAGGAATCTCGATCGACGGCGATGAGCTTAAAATGGTCCCCACGGTCAGCAGCAGGGTAAGGCCAACGGCTGCGAGTGAGATTATTATGTGCGGCGTCATTTTCATTGGTCGGCTCCACCAAAACGGCTGCCTTTATTGGGACTCGAAGCACCGCCAGAATTACTCGCGGGAGTATTTCCTGACCCTGACGGCAACGACGACGGCGCGCTATCAGGATTTAAATTCCAGGCTGGATTATTCGCGGTTATCAAGCTCACCACCACGTTCACCTTTTCGCCACCAGAGGGAAGATGCTCTATGGTCAACCCACGCAGGCCGAAACCATTGCGCGTCTGAGCTTGATTGAGATCAGCAAGTAACTGACTGGTGCGCTCCCAGGTGACATCCAGTTCAATGGTACACAGCATCAGTGCGTATTTACGCTGTGGGTCGCATGGGCCACTCGCCACTTTTACTGAATTGATTCTGGTGACGCCCGCTTCCATGCAGGTGTCGATCAGATGGCGGTACAAATACAGTTGAGCCAGCTGCATGAGACGTTGCTTAGGATTTTCATTCAGCCCTTCTTCAAACGGCAGAGTCGCGGGCAAGGTCACATTTTGACGCTGAGCTTTTTGCTTGAGGTATTTGAGATCGGTATTTACCCGTGCGCCACCGCTTGACAGGTCTTCATCCTGATAGTCTTTCGGCAGCGCAGGAACCATGCTGGTCTCAGCATTTTCCAAGGCCGCTTTTTGATGGTCGCGCAGACGCTTCCAGGTCGCGGTAGCCTCTTCGATGGCCATGCCTTCGGCGGGGTAGAGTTCTTGGTAATTCTTGCCCAAGTTTTCGGCCAAGGTGGTCTGCTCGGTTAAGACCGGGCCACGAATCAAATCGAGCAAAATCCAACCGACAATAACCGCGCCAGCTAAGCCGGCTCCCCAACTAGCCAAAATGCGTTGATCAGGCGTCATGCGGATACTTTCTCTGCTGCTGTTTGAGACGATGACGAACGAAAGCTGGCAATCGGCCACCATGCCAAAATCCACACTCCCGCAGTAAGCAATAACGGAGCGATTTCTTGGACGTACACTGGGCCACCGATGACTTCACGATAACGCAGGTCTGGCCACATAAATGCGCCACCCAGCGTGATCGCTAAACCGAGTTTCCATGGATAACCTGGACGACCTGCGCGGCTCTGAAACGCCTGAATAGGAATGCCGATCAGCAATAATGGAGCACCGATCAGATAGAGCCGACTGCAAAATGTCGGGCCAAAGAACAGCCATAAAAAAACCGCGCCAAGAATAATCAACGCGCCAAGGCGCACTTCCGTGCGACAACCAGGATCGGTAAAACAGAATGCGCTTGAGCTTGAGCCAGCAGCTGGCGGCGCGCTAGAAGGGGCGCTAGATGGAGCGGCGTTCGGCGATGATGATGAGGGTTGGATAGTGTCGCTCACGATGACGGATGCTCCCAAGCGCTTGCCCACACCGCAGCGGCGGCAAGGGCGGCAGTTTCGATACGCAGGATTGGTCCTGCCAAACGGACGCTGACCGCACCGGCAGCCCGCAACGCGGCAACTTCTTTGCTCGTCAGGCCACCTTCAGGACCAATCACCAACGTGGTGGATTGCGGCTTCGAAGCTTCGGGCGCGGCACCCGAACGATCGAGGATAATAAGACGTCCTCCCAAAGCTGCCAAGCCAGGAATATCGACATGCGGTCCGATCTGAGGCAGTCGCCCACGTTGGCATTGCTTGAGCGCCTCGGCCGCGACTCGCTCAAGCCGCTCAGCATTACCAGGCGTCCGTTCACCGCGCTCGCATGCTAAAAAACGGATGCAACCAACGCCAATTTCCGTCAAACCACGGACCACATCCGCCAAACGATCACCCTTGGGAGGCGCGACGACTACCGTCAAACCTTCCGCCGAGCTCTCTGGCAGAACTTCAACCGAAGCGACCTGAACCATGATCGCATGTCGTTCGATGGTTCCGACCGTACCAACGCCAGCCCTGCCCGCCCCATCAGCGACCCGCACCGCGTCACCGGCCCGCAGGCGCAGGACCGACCGCCCATGATGGGCTTCGTCATCAGTAATCATCATCAAGCCGACGGTCACCGGCGATCCAACTAGCAGAGTGCGCATCGTTATCGTTGTGGTCACGATCGGCGGGGTCACAAGAGGCATGACCAACGACTACCAAAATGCGCAGCGCACGTTCGCTCGCCCCGCGACTCGACTCGCTACCCATAAAATATTGGCGGGCAGTCTCGGCGTCAGGCCAATGCCAATCTACGACTCCACGAAAGCGGGAGGGTATCAAACCGCGCGTCCCCCCTTTCGCCCGCAACTGACGGCTTAGTGTGCCGCCCATGGATACCTTCGTCATTCAGGGCCGCCAACGTCTCTCCGGCTCGATCGCCGTTTCAGGATCCAAGAATAGTGCGCTGCCGATTCTTGCGGTGTCGATCATGACCGGTGAAAGCTGCCGCTTCGGCAATATCCCGGTGCTCCGCGATATTCAAACCCAGGTGAAAATTCTTAACACCCTTGGCATTGAAACCGTGTGGAAAGGCCACGATATTCGCACGGTCGTCAAAGACACCTACAACAGCAGCGCGCCCTATGAATTAGTGAAACAAATGCGCGCTGGCGTGTGCGTGCTTGGTCCGCTGTTGGCCGCACGCGGCGAGGCGATGGTCTCACTTCCTGGTGGTTGCGTCATCGGCGAACGTCCGATTGATCTTCATCTGAAGGGCCTTGAAGCGTTGGGCGCAAAAATCACGTTGGACCACGGAAATATCCACGCGAAAGCGCCTAAAGGCGGACTCAAAGGCGCGGAAATTTATCTCGGCGGGAAATTCGGTTCATCGGTGCTCGCCACCGACAACGTCATGTGCGCTGCCGTTACCGCCAAAGGCACCACGGTTATTGAGTGCGCAGCTTGCGAGCCCGAAGTTGCTGACTTAGCGCACTGCTTAAATGCGATGGGCGCAAAGATCGAAGGCGCCGGTAGCCCGCGCATTACCATTCACGGGGTGAAAAAACTTTCTGGAGCGAATTGGGATGTGATCCCCGATCGCATCGAAGCCGCAACGTTCGTGGTCGCTGGCGTCATCACGCAATCGCCGATCAGCGTCACGGGCTGCCGCCCAGATCATTTGTTGGCTTTCCTTGATGTGCTGCGCCAGTCTGGCGTGCTGATCGAACGTAAAGGATCGACCCTCAAAGTCGTTCCTGGTGCGCGGCCCAAGGCCACCGATTTCGTCACCTTGCCGTATCCCGCTTTCGCCACCGACTGCCAGGCGCAAACCATGGCGCTGATGTCGATCGCTGATGGAACCTCGACGATTACCGAGCGAATCTATCCTGAACGCTTCATGGCCGCTGCCGAACTGAAGCGCATGGGCGCAAAAATCAGCGTCGCCAATGGTCAAGCGGTCGTACAAGGCGTTGAAAAACTTTCTGGTGCCGAAGTCATGGCCAGCGACCTGCGCGCCAGCGCTGCGTTGGTCATCGCCGGACTGGCCGCCGATGGCGAAACCCGCATCAGCCGCGTTTACCACATTGATCGCGGCTACGAACGCATTGAAGAACGTCTGCGCAAACTTGGCGCGAAGATCAGTCGCCTCTCCGTCGGTGGCGAAGAATCCGCTCAAACAGCGGCAGGTTAAGCGAATCAGCGCCATGTCTTTGAACGCGACCTCAATCTCGGATCTCATCGGCGCGCTCGCGGCCCGCACGTCAACGCCTTGTACGACCGCTTGACCATTGGCGACGCTGATTTTTGCGCCCATGCGCTTCAGTTCGGCAGCG
>JANMYZ010000093.1:0-2022 GCA_031382605.1 Planctomycetota bacterium
TGGGCGTCGATCGGAGCATGACCAAACGCGGTGAAACCAGTGGCTCCGTAAGTCAGCGCCGAACCATAAAGGAAGATCGCGCTGAACACCGAACCCATGACAAAATATTTGAACAGAGCTTCGTTCGATTCCGGACGCGTACGCCGCAAACCAACCAGAGCATAGATCGACAGCGACGCGAGTTCGATGCCGACGAACAACGCCAAGCTGTCATTTGCCATGGTCATGATCAGCGCGCCAACCGTGGCGAGCAACGTCAGCGCATAGGCTTCGCCACCTGGGTATTCGTCACGACTCAGACTTTGCTGCATGCCTGCAATCGAACACAAAGCCGCCGCCAAAATCGCTTCGCACAACCACATCCGCGAGTGGTCCATGGCCAAAATGCCATGCAACTGACCGGGCTCGGCGAACGCCTGCGCCACGCCAGCCAAAACCAGAAAGACAGCACTCAGCCAAGGAATCAGCGCGTGCTTCGTCGCCCGTTGCAAGAACGGTTCGAAGCCCAATGAGACCAAGGCACCGATGAGCACCAACGTCAGCGGCAGAAGCAGCAGGAAAAGGTCGGCGGTGGGCATGGTATCAGGGGCTCACGGATGGGGCGGCCGCAGGTGCGGTCGCAGGAATGGCAGTGGACTTGGGCGCTACCGGTTGATCAGCAGAAGTCTTGGCAGCAGCAGTCTTGGCAGCAGCAACCTTAGCCGCAGCAGCTTTCTCAGCAGTAGCCTTGACGGCTGCTGCTTCTTTCGCCAATTCAATCACCACTGGGACGGCTTGGTCATTGATGGGTTTTGGGTAAAAACCAAAGACAAAACTCAGCAACAAGAGCGGCACCACCGCCAGCACTTCGCTGGCGCTGAGATCTGGCAAGCGATCAAGGCTAGGATGGCGTTTGCCATACAACCAGCGCTGGACCACCCGCAGCAAGTAAACCGCGCCCAGGATAACCGAAATACCAGCGATCAGGGCAACGGTGAAACCCAGGCCGAGGTAGCTGCCGAACAGCAACATAAATTCGCCTATGAAATTCGCCGTTCCTGGCAGAGCCGCCGAAGCCAAAGCGGTAATCACAAACAACAAGGCGAATATCGGCGTGCGTCCAGCCAGGCCGCCAAAATCATCCAAGCCACGACTGGAGGTGCGGGCTTCCATGTATCCCACCAGCAAGAACAGCGCCGCGACCGACAATCCGTGCGCCACCATCTGCAACGGCACACCGGCCAACGCTGCGGGATGGAAGCTGAAAATGCCGACCATCACCAAACTCAAATGGCTTAAACTGGAAAACGCGATCATGCGCTTGATGTCGTCCTGGGCCATGGCGACCAACGCGCCGCCAACCACGCCGATCAAACCAAGCACCACGAACACGCTGGAGTATTCCACGCACATCGCGGGGAACATCGGCAGGACGAAGCGTAAAAAGCCGTAGACGCCAATTTTGGCCATCGCACCAGCCAACAGCACTGCACCGCCAGCGGGAGTTTCGCTATACGTTTTGGCCTGCCACGAATGGAAAGGCACCAACGGAACTTTCACCGCAAAGGCGAGGACGAACGACAAGAACAAGCACAGTTCGCCCTGAGCCGTCAATTGCTGAGACGCTCGCAGAGCCGGTAAATCGGTGATGATGCGTGCGAGTTCGGTTGAGCCGGTCTTCCACGCCAACCACCAAATGGCGACCAACATGAAGATCGAACCGAACATGGTGTAGAGAAAGAACCACAACGATGCGCTGCGCCGTTCAGCCCCGCCAAATATCGCAATCAGCACCACCATCGGCACCAACATGGCTTCGAAGAACAGGTAGAAGAGCACCAGATCGCGCGATAACAGCGCGCCAATCATCAGCGCTTCCATGATCAATACCGCGCTGACGAAATCGCGCATGCGCTCGCCAACTAACTTGCGGCTACCAAGGATCGCTATCGGCGTTAACCACGTCACCAGCTGAATAAGCCAGGCGCTAAGACCGTCGCTCGCGAGATGCAAGTGCACCGTGGCGTTCGTGCCCCACAGGGT
>JANMYZ010000216.1:0-15619 GCA_031382605.1 Planctomycetota bacterium
TTGATCGCGCGCTCTTCAGCGAATCGCAAAGTCGCATCGTCGTGACCGTGCCCAAGAGCGCGTTGCACGAGGTTCACCAGCTGTTGTCCGGCGTGCCGCACGCGGTCATCGGTACGGTGGTCGCTGCGCCGATTCTTTCGATTGTCGGATTGGGCGGAAAAGTCGCCACTGATCTAGCGTTGCTCAAAGAATCCTGGCAAGCGCCGTTGTCAGTGATGGCGAACTAATTTGGGAGAATAAGCAAGCAGAGTGAAATGTGAAAAGCGCAAAGAAAAGCGGCCTGTGAATAGTCGGCTGTAAATGCTGACAGCCCATCGTTGATTCTTGCTGCTGGTCTGCGGTCCTGGACGTCGGTACGCGCAGAGCGAAATTCTCACTCGCTGATCGTGGTCAATGATCTTGACCGTTTCATAACCCTACTGCTGAAGTCTTTTTCAGCACCGCACACGCACACAAAAAAGGTAAGTCTTTGCTGCGTTTGGCGTCACGCAGACGGGCTTGCCAAGTCCGCTTTTCGCCGACACTGCGCGCCCGCTTATGGAAATTCTCATCTACCTGCTTGCCATCGTCGTCCTGTTGGTCCTCAACGGCTTCTTCGTACTGGCAGAATTTGCTGTCATTAAGGTGCGCTCCAGCCGTGTGACCGAGATGATCGACCAAGGTAAAAAGGGGGCGAAATTAGTCGCCGAGATCCAGTCAAAGCTCGACGAATATCTCAGCGTTTGCCAGGTCGGCATCACTTTTGCCAGCGTCGCACTGGGCATGGTTGGTAAGAAAGCCACCGACGCGATCATGGGCGATGCCGCAGGCCCAGGCGGCGATTTGACGCGCTACATCATTGCCATGGCAGTGTCTTATATCTTGGTTTCCGGATCGCATATCGTTGTCGGTGAACTGGTACCTAAATCGATTGCCATTCGAGTCGCCGATCGGGCGGCACTATTTGCGGCACGTCCGCTACGCTTCTTTCATGCGGTCTTTTTCGTCCCGCTGTGGTTGCTGAACCGTATCGCTAGCCTGATTCTGAAATTGCTCGGCATGCCTGGCCCCGCCACAGAGGACCATCACAGCGAAGACGAACTCCGCATCCTTTTGGAACAGTCCCAGAGTCGTGGCTTGATGTCGTTTCGTCGTTTGTTGTTTTTGGAAAATGTTTTTGATCTTGCTGATTTGAAGGTCAAAGACGCCATGCGTCCCCGTTCCCAGGTGCGCTTCATCACCACGGGTTTGCACTGGCTGGACACCGAACAGTTTATTCGCACCTGGAGGTTTTCCCGGTATCCGTTGATTGATTCGGATCCCGAAAAGCCGCTTGGGCTGATCCATGTCAAAGATCTTTTTTTCGAACCTCGGCAAAATGCTGCTGCGCCAGATTTGGTGAAGCTCGCGCGCCCGTATCTTACCACGACCGATTCTACGCCGCTGGAATCGCTGTTGGCAGAGATGCAGCGACGGTTCATCCATGTCGCTCTGGTGCTCAATAGCGAACAGAAGTGGGTCGGACTGATCACCATGGAGGATATTATCGAAGAAATCATTGGCACCGTGCGCGACGAATTTGAAACCGAGGAACCGTTGTCATTGGCAGAGACGATCAGTTCTGGCCGCGTGCTGTTTGACATCGAAGCCGATAACATAATCGAAGCGATTCGCGTGACCCTGGCACGCGTGCCTGCCGCTGAATTACCGCTGACAAAGGAAGTTATCTTGCCAGCGGTGCTCGAACGCGAACGCTTAGCGAGTACGTATCTTGGTCGCGGATTAGCCATGCCGCATGCGCGACTGCATGGCATTGGTAAACCGGTGGTGGTGGTGGCGCGCTCAACTAAGGGAATCCCGGTCGGAACAGGAAATGAGCGAGCGAAGCTGTTGTTCATTCTGCTGACGCCAGCGGGACAACCACGTACGCATCAACGCCTGCAAGCGCGCATTGCCCAATTGATGGACAGCAGTGACTACGTTGGCGAACGCATTGAAGGCGCACAAACCGCCAATGATTTATTGGAAGCCATTCGCACCGGCGAGATGGCCAGCCTGGGTTGAGTCGATCGACCACGAGTGAAACGAAAACACCAGTGACCACTCGACCGCCGTCGCGCTTACCACCGACATCAACGCAGTTACCGTCGGCAGCAAAACAGGGAATACGCTATTGGCTTGGCCAATTGTGGGGCGTGTTGCGCAAGGCGCTGATTTTCGCCTTTGCCGGTTTCGGAATTGTTTTGTTAGCCCGCTTTGCGCCGAAGGCCCTGATCATTTTAATTCCGCTCGCGTTCATCCTTTTTGGTACGGGTTTGTATTCATGGCTACGCGCGATGATGCGGGATAAACGATCAAACGGCAGATAATTCGGGTCTTCCTGACCCAATCCAGGCCCACGGCTCTGGCATCCCAGTTGCACTAGTGTCGACCGAACCAGCCAAACTGACCAAAGCGAGACCACTCATGACTCAGCACGTCTTCCAAACCGAAGTCACCCAACTTCTCCAGTTGATGATCCACAGCCTTTATTCTGAGCGGGATATCTTTCTGCGTGAGTTGATTTCGAACGCTTCAGATGCCTGCGATAAGCTGCGTTTTCTTTCGCTGACCAAGCCCGAATTATCGGCTGGTGACAGCGATCTGCGGGTAGAGATCACCGCCGATGCAGAGGCCAAGACCCTGACTATCACCGACAACGGCGTCGGTCTGAGCGAAGCCGAGGCCATCGAACACCTGGGAACGATTGCCAAATCGGGCACCAAAGCCTTTCTGCAAAAGCTCGGCAATGACCAAGCGAAAGACTCAAACTTGATTGGCCAGTTTGGCGTTGGTTTCTACGCCTCGTTCATGGTCGCCGACAAAGTGGTGGTGGAAAGTCGTTCCGCTTCGGCGTCGAGCGATGCCGGGGTGCGCTGGGAAAGCGCGGGCGATGGTAACTTCAGCACAGAAACCATTTCGCGCGCCCAACGTGGCACCAGCGTCACGCTGCATCTGAAAGACGACGCGAAAGATTTCGCTGAGAACTGGCGCCTGCGCGAATTGATCAAGAAGTACAGCGACTATGTTACTTATCCGATCAAGTTGCCCAAGTATGTGAGCGAAGAAGATCAGAAAAAAGGCGTCAAGGCTGAGCAAGAACAAGTCAATGCCGGTCAGCCGTTGTGGACGCGCCCGAAAGACGACATCACCGACGAGCAGTACGGCGCGTTTTACAAGTCCGCGTGTCGTATGTGGGATGAACCTGCCACGCGTTTGCACTTCACGGTTGAAGGCACGATGTCATTCACCGCGTTGTTGTTTGTGCCGGGCCAGCGTCCGATGGATCTTTTCGACCGTGATCGCAAGGGCTTGCATCTGTATGTTCGTCGCGTCTTCGTGATGGATGACTGCAAAGATTTGCTGCCAGAATACCTGCGTTTTGTCCGTGGTATCGTTGATAGCGATGATCTGCCTTTGAACGTCAGTCGAGAAATTTTACAGCAGCAAGATACCGTCACCAAACTGCGCAAGCAGCTGGTGAAAAAGATTCTGGATCACTTGTTGAAGTTGGCCTCATCGAATGACGACAAAGAAAAGGCTGCTTTCACTGCGATCGATACGACTTTCGGCCAAGTGTTGCGCGAAGGCTTAGTCATCGACCAAGATAACAAAGATCGTCTGGCGCGCTTGGCGCGCTATCGTTCGACCTGGACCACGGGCAAGTCGGCGGAAGGCGAAACGCGCACGGAAATAACTGGGCTTGAAGATTACGTTCGTCGCATGCCTACTGGCCAAGAGAAAATATATTTCTCGCACGCCAGTTCGTTGGAAGCAGCAAAGTCCAGTCCGCACTTGGAAGCGTTTGTCAAAAAAGGCTGGGAAGTGTTGTTCTTCGCTGAACCAGTTGATGAATGGGTGGTGTCGCATTTGACTGAGTTCGACAAGCGTCCGTTGGTAAATGTCGCCAATGGCGCAGCCGATTTGGCCAGCGAAGACGACAAGAAAGCGCTCGCGGAAAAATCGAAATCCTACGAAGGATTCATCGGCTTCTGCAAAACCGCACTCGGTGACGGCGTTGGCGATGTGCGCCTCACCAGCCGTTTGACCGATAGCCCGTGCTGTTTAGTTGAGGAAGACAGCGGCATGCCAGCGCAGATGGAAGAAATGATGCGGCGCATGGGCCAAGCCGTTCCATCGCGCAAACGCGCGTTGGAACTCAACGCTAGCCATCCGCTGGTCGAGCGACTCCAGGCACTTCACCACGCCGACGCTAGTAACGCCAAGCTTGGCGGTTACATCACCGTGCTGCGTGATCAGGCCATCTTAGCCGAAGGAACCAAACTCGACGACGCCGCTGGTTTTGCCAAACGCGTACAAGAACTCTTGGCCACCGCAGTCGCTGGTCCCATGGCTCAGGCGGCCAAAGGCTGAGCAGGGAGGTTGACTTCCGCCGCAATAGTCCGTTGGGGCACTTAGACGCAAAGGAAAGGCAAGGGGTTCTGATTCATTTTAAAATAAAAGGTTTCACCAAACCGATTTATTTTTTAGATGGAACTCCTTCGCGCTCTTTGCGCTCTTTGCGCTCTTTGCGCGAAAGTTCTCCAACGGGCTATTGCGGTGGAAGTTTGAATTCCTAACGCGGTTTCTCGTCTCAAATGTTACGGGAATCACTCCGCGTGCGGAACGGATTTTTGAGCTGAGGGAGTGGTTAGCCGTTCACGTTCAAGGTGCCATCTGCCCATCGCCAAGCGGCCAAGCGTATCGTTGCCGCGGGCGCGTTGATCGGCGTTCAATTTCGAAAAATCCACACCGAGCAATATCACCTGAGCTTCTTCTGAGCGACCGACAGCGTGTAGAGCTTCGCTGAGGGCCACACGGTCGGCATCGGCGAGGGGAGCGTCATTGAGTTGGCTTGCGGTGGCAAAGGTATCAATGGCTTCCGCGTGACGACCGACCGTCACCAGCGCTTGTGCGCGAGCCGTATGCAGACGACCGCCCTCAGAAATTCTGATGGCGCTGTCGATAGCGAAAGCCGTGGGGTTGAGCAGGCGTTCAGCGGAGGGAAGCGGCGACAGAAGCGGGTTGGCTCGTCGGTATTCTTGCGCGCGAATGTCGGACATTAATCCCTGCACATGGAGGGTCAGGCCATAAAGCATCATCGCCAAGAGTGAGGTTAATATCACCGCGCTGAAAATCAGCAGTCGGATGATCCAGTGGGGGCGCGGAACTTTCATAACCACGAACGTTGGCGCGATCTCTCGCGGTTGAGCCGCTTCTTCCGAGATGGCGCGGACGAGATCCGCCATTGATGGTGGTGAGGAATGGATGGTGGTGTTCATGCGATTGCGGGTGTTGAGACCTGCCTCGGTAGTGCGGATGACTACCACACATGTGGCATTCATGCCCGCACCAAGGGGTAAGCTCTACCAGCTTCGCGAAATGCTTGCCAATGCGAGAGCGTGCCAGATGGGCGTGCTCGTTACGAAACGATTCATCGTCTTATATCCAGCGTTGCTGGTCTGTTGGAGCGCTTTCGGCAGGGGGAGTCAGCCCTAAATGTTGGTAGGCCTTCACCGTTATCACGCGCCCACTTGGCGTTTTGATCAGATAGCCGCTTTGGATCAGAAACGGCTCGTAAATGTCTTCAATGGTGGCTTCGTCTTCGCCGACAGTAACAGCCACCGTTTTGAGTCCGACCGGACGACGATGACTGGCAAGACAGGACAGAATTCGGCGGTCCAGTTCGGTGAGACCTGCTTGATCGATGCCGAGCATCGCGAGGCCTTCTTCGGCAACCTGAACATTAATCTGATTGTTATAGTTCACCTGAGCGAGGTCGCGGATTCGCCGGAGATGATTGTTGGCATATCGCGCCGTGCCACGACTTCGATGGGCGATCATGCCCAATCCTGCGGCATCGGCACCAACGTTCAGCAGTTTCGCGGAACGGGTAAGAATACGTTGCAGTTCATCATCGCTGTACAGATCCAAACGTTCGCGAATGCCGAAGCGCGAGCGAAATGGCGCCGTCAATTGCCCCTCACGCGTGGTGGCACCGACCAAGGTGAACGGTGGCAGCGTCAAGGTCAGCGTCTGCGACGTGGTGCCCTCGCCCAATTGGATGGTGATGCGAAAATCTTCCATCGCTGAATACAGATATTCTTCAACCACCCGTTTAAGGCTGTGGATTTCGTCGATAAATAAGACCGTCCCGCTTTTGAGGGTCGACAACAAACCGGCAAGGTCCCCAGGTTTATCCAACAGAGGTCCTGCGGTTTCACGGATTTCAGCACCCATTTCAGCGGCCATGATGTGGGCCAAGGTGGTTTTGCCGAGCCCTGGCGGACCGGACAACAATACATGATCAAGTTGTTCTTTACGCTGAGTGGCAGCCGCAATGGCTAGGCTCAGGTTACGCGTGACCGCCGTTTGACCGGTGAATTCCAGCAATCGTTTGGGCCGCAATGCGCGATCGTTTTGCTCGTCTCGTTGTTCAAATCCTGGCGGCTGCGACATGGTGATTAAGTCATGTCGTAAGTGCTGGCAACGCAAGCCAGCGAATGGCGAATCCGGCTGCTAACCTCAGAACCAAAAACCAAGAACCAGCGAGAAGCTGTTGGCATCAAGTCCTTCGACCTTGCCGCGATACGTGTAGGCCAGCTCAGTGAAGATCGCTCCGTATTTTCCGCCACCCAGACTCAGACCAAGCATGCCGCGACCGGCCGGAAACCAGCGAGAGCCATCGTAGACCGTGCCAGCGCTATCGACGGCATCAATTTTGTTGTAGTAACTACCGATGCCTAAGCCGAAATACAGGCTGTCGGAAACCATCATGCGTTCGTTGTAGGTGACGCCGTAAGAATCAAACTTGTTCCCTTGGCCGGCCGCGTGCGCCCATTCCAAATCGATGCTGGGCGAACCGAACAGGGCCGGTTCACTTTCGCCCCAACCAAGCCCAAGCGTCCACGGATAGTCGCGAGTCATATTGCGAATTTCTTTATCAAACTGGCTGACGCCGCCGGCAATGTAGAATGGAGGTCGTTCGGCAGCGACGGTGGGAAATGCCAAAATGATGAGGATACCAACGTGAGCGAGCTTCATGGGGCAGATTCCTGATGGGGCAGAGTAGGTAGATCGGGCATCACGCCAAGCCCAGGCCGTTTATTTGGCGGCCGCCTGGGCCTTGACCATGCTCTCGATTCGTTCTTGTAGGCTTTTGCGCAGCTTAACTTCTTCCTCGTATTTTTTCCGTACGTCGATGCTGCGTTGGTACTCTTCGTCACGTAATTTCTCCACGTTTATCAGCTTGGCGAAGTTCTCATCATATTTGACCTCCATCTTCTTGCGGAGATCGTATTCCTCAGTTTTTTTGGCTTCGGCTTGCTTAAATTTTTCGCCTAATTCGGCCAAGCCGGTTTTGGCAAGGGTAAGCTCGGCTTTCATGTCCGCGTCAGATTTTTTCAGTCGGTCACGTTCACTTTTGGTTTCGCTCAGTGCGACTTCGGCATCGATTTTACCTTTTTTTAGCGTGTTATTAAGCTCTTCAGTCAGCGTGACCTTTTCCTCAAGTCCTTTCACCGCTGAGGACACATTGGACCAAGCGCTGATCAGCACGATAAGAGTGATGAACACGGCGAGACCACCACCGATCGACGCCATGATTTTTGGCTGCTTAACTTTTTGCACCCACTCAGGCAGAGGCTTGGCAATTTTTACCGAGTTGCTCTTATCGCTCTCATCGCTCTCATCGCTCTCATCGTTCTCGACGTCATCGGCGGTTGATTTAGGCATAGCGGGCATGGCCGTGTTGCTGCCACGTCGGACTATTTTACCGCTCGTTGGCTTACTCGCCTGAGTTTGGCCTGAGTTCGCGTGTCGCGGGCCGCTGGCTGGGGAAGTGGTGCGCGTAGACGGTGGTTTCACCGTATTCGCGCTCGTCGTCTCTGCAGTTGCTTGTGCTAACGGCTCTTGATCAAAGGAAATGTCGTCGACGGGGTCGTGGGCGGCGACCTGGGCGATGGTTTTCTTGGCGACAGGGAGCGGATTTGGATCCGAAGTCGTCTCGTCGTCGAAGGACAAGTCGACCTCATTTTGAGGTGCGGCTATTGGCGCCTGGGTCGGCGCAGGGGTAGGCGCCGGTGCCGGCGGTTGCAGCTTTTTTTCCACGTTGCCCTCTGCTTTAGCCAAGGGCGGAATGAGCTGCGGAGCTTTACATTGCGGACAAGAGATGGCTTTGCCCGCGTAAGTGCCGGAGAGTTTGGCGCCGTAACCACAGCCACCACAGGTAAAGCGCAGGTTACCCTCAGCATCAGGAACGCTGAAGCTGGCGGATCCTTGTGCCGTGGTCACTCTGGCCACGCGTACCGTGTCACCGGTCGAATCGCCGCCATCAGCACTGGCGATTTCCATCTGTTTGCACCCTGGGCAAAGAATCACTTTGCCGGTGTAGGACGAGGGAATCCGAGCGCGGTAACCGCACCCGCTGCAGATGAAACGCATGGTCTCAACGATGGACATGTCAGCTTTTCCGAGAGTTCGATGAAGGAGTTGCGATGGAGCTGCGAAGGCGTTGCGACGAATGAGCGAAGGCGTTATCCGATCAATTGCGGCAGAACAGGCGCGATTGAATTTCTGTTACTTGGCGACTGCTACACGCTTGGAATTTTGCCTATGTCGGGAATAGCGAAGTGCAATTCACCGGCATGAAAACAACCTGGTCACCATCTGCGTGTGATGGTGCCGAGCCAAGTGAACAGCGAAGTTTGACAGGGGCACACATCTTTGACACTTTTAGGGCACCGCCTCCGCCTCCATCCGCCTCCATCAGGTGGCCATCGGGCAGCGCTACGCAGGACCATCATTCGTGACCACTCCGAAGTTTGTTAATCGTTCGGTCTATGAGGGCGCCGATCACATCGCGTTGCGCCTCAGGTCGGCGCGCAAACCTGCGGTCATTCCGTTTTTAGAAATTCCACCAGAAGAAATCGACCTTGAACCGGTGACTATCGAACCGCTCAGCTTGATCGATGACGAACTCGTTTCGATTCATCCGTTAGTAGTGCCAGTAAGTGACATTCTGCCTTTCGATGATGAAGATGAGGCTGTCGAAATTCCAGCAGCTGACATCAAAACGTTGCCCGTTTCCGTATCATCAGTGGTCGCGCCATCAACGCCGTCATCTTCCCCGAATGCGAGCGAGGAACTTTCGCTCTTTGGCGTTGGTGTGATTGAAACCAAAGGTTCCAAAGGCCGCAGTAAAAAACCCTGAGCCGTCAATGACGGTAGGTCAACACCAAGAACGATCACGTGGCAGTCTGTTGGAGTCGCGCCTTGCTGCCGTCATTTTTTTGGAAGTGAACCATCATGCGAGCGGGTAGCCGCGAGTTTCTTCTCCTTGGCGCTGATTCATGATTCCCATGCTGGTGATCATGGACGTCGAAAAAGCCAAGCAGATCCTTACCGCACTTGCCGATGACCATGCCTATCCGGCAATGGTCATTGATCGGGTCCTTATCGACGTTCAGCGCGCACATGGTCACGCCGCAGTGAATCAAGTGATCGATGCCTGCGAGCTACAGCGTCGTTTTGGTATTCGTAAAGTGTGGCCAGATTCTCAGCCAGAGCATTGAGCCTAAAAAAACCAATATAAATCCAAATACTCACTGCAAAGCCGCTAAGGAAAACAAGGATTTAAACTAAATAAGAGCGCAATACCCCGTTGGTAATGCATTTTATCTTATTAATGATGTTCTTGTCTCGTGGTCTTTCCTTTGCGGCTTTGCGGTGGAAGTTTGTATCCCAACTGCGGTTTTCAGGATTATCTGCGTACAGGACGCGGCGGCACCAAAGCGGCCGAGACTAACGCCGGTTTTTTCAGGTTGTTTGCTTGTGCAATGGCTCTGGCACCAGCTGCTGCGGCTCTTGCGCCTGCGGTGACCACAAGAATGGGTCGTTTCTGGTTTATCGGCGGCGCAGCAGTGACCACTAATGCGGGCCGCTTTTGATGGAGAGGCTGCGGCGCGATGGTTGCTACCACGGCGGCGACTTTTTTGATTTCGACTGGCTTTACTTCGACTGGCTTTGCTTCGACTGGCACTGGCGCAGTGGCGATCACCGTAGATTTTTTGGCGCTATTCGTTTTGACGCTGTTCGTTTTGACAGCAGCGGGCGCGGCCACCGTGGCGGGCTTCTTGGTGTCGGCTGACGGGGCAGTCGCCGTTGCTTTCGTCGATTTTTTCGCTGGGTTTGCCTGAGGTGCTGCGGCTGCTGCGGCTGGGTTTTTCAGGATCGTCAGCTGTTCATTTAAGGTAATCAGTTTGCGCTCACAAATCCCCAACAGTTCAATCACCGGCTTGCTGCCGCGCGTAGCGACGCCCTTGCTTTTCAGTCGTTCGCAGACCCGAATTTCGATTTTGGTATCAGCAATTTCGCGAATGACTCGTTTGACTTCGTCCATGTGAAACTCCTTAAAGGTGCGGAAGACTAACGTGCGGGAAGCTATCGGGTGGGATCGCTGTAGCCAGGAGCCGATTGAAAATCGAGCGTGTCAGCTGGGGAGTTATTCCGCTCGGTCAGGGCGGCGAAGTCAGCGAGATATTTCGTTCGCTGCTGAGCAGTAGGTCGGCTGGTAGCGTCGGTAATGGCTTCAGACGTTGGTAGATTAGCGTGAAATCAGGTGCCGTGACGTCGAACAGTTGCTGGAAATCGTTGATCACGAAATAGGTTTCTTGATAGGAGTCGATTTTATACAAGGTGCGCATAATGCGTTCGATAGCGATCGGAATGCGGTGCGATTTTGTGCTGGTTAGGCAATGAACGAGTTCTCCGCCGGACGATAAAATGCCCGCACCATAAGCACGCAAACCATTCGCACTGTAAACCAGGCCGAATTCGATGGTGTACCAATACAAGCGCGACAGCTGATCGAGTCCGTTCAGCTTCAGTGCTTTCAGGCCGCCTTTGCCGTAGGCTTGCAAATGATTGGCGAAAATGGGATGAAATAATAAGGGGACGTGACCAAAAAAATCATGAAACACATCTGGCTCAACGATGTAATCGAATTCTTCCGGCTTACGTAGCCAGACGGTGACCGGGAAACGACGGTTCGCGAGATGTTCGAAAAACGTGGCATCAGGAATCAATCCCGGCACCGCTACCAAGGTCCATTGAGTTGCCTGAAATAGGATCGTCGAGATATGCTCAAATGAGGGGATGCCCTTGGCGACATTGAGTGCGGACAAGCTGTCGATGTATTCTTGGCAAGCACGCCCAGGCAGCAGCTGCGCTTGGCGATCATATAACCTGCGCCATAACGCATGATCGGCCTCGCTGTAGGCGTCCCAATTTTGTTGGATGACATAATGACTATCGGCAGACGAATAGTCACCGCGCAGGGCCGCGCTGTTCAATTTAGCGGCGAGAGAGGCTAAAAAATCAGAGTTTTCGATGTGGGCGTCCGATTTTCTCGGTGGTTGTCTGATGGTCGCAGCGTTCTTGTCGACGGTGGCGCCATGCGCTTACTTACCCGCGTAATCTTTCCAGTCGCGCCACAGCCAACGTAAACTGTCGGGTAAAATGGCGCCGCCGTGATTGCCGTTGTGGGCGCCGTCGCCGAAGACGAGCTGACAATCGTATTTCTTAAATTTTAGAGAGTTATCCATTTGCTGGTTAGCGAGCGGCCAATTTCCGTGCTCATTGTCAAGGTCGTGGCGTCCATCTTGCAGGAATACGCGAATGGGTTTGTTGGTACTTTTGCGGATCAACGCCGGATAAACGTGGCCGCCGCGAATGTCCGTGAAGCTACCGACATGGCTGAGGACTTTACCGAACAGCTCTGGTTTTTCCCACGCGACGGTGAAGGCGCAAATACCACCAGAGCTCAGGCCGCCGATGGCACGATTACGTGCATCGTTGGTAAGCTTCACAGTCTTGCCAACCTCAGGCAGAATTTCTTCGCTGAGAAACCGCGCGTATTGGTCGCTGAGCGTGTCGTATTCAAAACTGCGATTATTCGGATTGCCGCCCCAACCTGGTTTTTCTGGCAGTTTTTCGGCGGTGTGGCCTGGATTGAGAAAAATCCCAATCGTTATGGGCATCTCGCCTTTGTGGATGAGGTTGTCGAACACCGTTGCGACGCGGTGTTCTCCTTGGTTAGCAACGTAGGCGTGACCATCTTGGAATACCATCACTGCGGCTGGCTTTTTACCGTCGTATTGGGCGGGGACGTAAACCCAGTATTGACGAATCGTGCCCGGAAAAACGGTGCTTTTCCATACGCCTTCGCGAACTTTTCCTTGCGGCACACCCGCGAAACGCTTGGAGTCAGCGCCAAGCTCATACTTTTTTTCTTCAGCGTATCCACAGACAGCAATGAGGGCGATGCAGGCGCACATAAAAACACGGCTCATAGAAGTTTCTCGCTGGGCGGGATGATGGATTGAGCAGTAAGCACGGGAGGGTGCGCCCACGATTTGGTGTGGACCTCTTCGCCGTCGGTGTCTTGGCGGTGAGGCAAATCGCCGTCGTGCCGTAAAAGGCGGCGGGTTTCTAAACCAAGACGACGGCCGATTTGTTGTTCTTCATCCACCACCATGGATGCGCCAGCGGCGATGATTTCGCCAGCATAACGGTGATAACGTGCGCGGGCGATGATCGGAATACCTGGGGCTAAGGCGCGCACTTGGTGGATGACGGCGACTACGGTTTCGTGGTCGGGCAGCGCCACGACCACCGCCTGCGCTTTGGTGATATGCAGATGCTCCAGCAGTTCGCGATTTCGTGCATCGCCAACGATGGCGCTGAAGCCACGATCACGCGCCGCCTGCACATTGGCGATTTGAAAGTCGATGATGGTCAAATGCACATGATGACGCAGGAGCGGTTCTACCAACTGTTGTCCGGCGACGCCGTAGCCGACCACGATAACCCCTGGCCCGCCGTGAGCTGAGCCGTGAGCTGTGCCGTGAGTTGTTTCGTTGGGAGCTTTGCTGCGATCTCCATCTTTGGTAACAAATAGCCGCCCTAAGGTGGGCGCAAAACGGACCAAATACGGCGTCATCAGCAGCGATACAATCGACACCGATACCGAAAGATCGAATAACCAACGGTCCTGCGCGGTGCCGGAGTGCAGGAATACTTGTTGGGCAACAATAAATGAAAACTCACCAATTTGCGCCAAGCACACCGCCGTCGTTACGGCTTCTGGCCATGGGTGGCGGAAAGAACGGATAATCGCGGTGACCAGTGCGATTTTTCCACCAACCACCACGGTGCCGGCAATCAGCACGGCCAGCCAATTGTTGGCGATCCACCGGGGATCGCCCAGCATGCCGATCGAGACGAAAAACAAGGTAACGAAAACCGTGCGCAGGGGGCCGATGTCGGCGCGGGTTTGCATCGCGTAGGGCGATTCGGCCATCACCATGCCGGCGACGAAAGCGCCTAAAGCAGGGGAAATACCGAGCGTATGTGCGATCCACGCTGAACCGAGGGACAACAATGCCGCCAGTAGGATCAGCAATTCGCGATTGCCTAACAGTGCAGAGGTGCTCAACACGCGCGGTAAAACAAAATTAGCAATCGCCCAGAAACCCGCCGTCATGCCAATGAAAAGTCCGATCGATCGAGTCATGCCCAGCAGCAACTCAGGAACGCTAACCGCACCTCGGTCGAGCATGCTGATCACCAGGACCAAAGGAATGATGGCGACGTCTTGTAGCAGCAAAATGCCAAGCGCATTGCGTCCATGAACACTGTCGATTTGACCGCGATCCGCCAATACGCGCAGCACGCAGGCGGTGGAACTAAAGGCAATGATCGCACCGACGCCGATGGCAGCTTGTGCGCGCAGACCAAACATTGATGCGACCACTGCGGCAACGGTCACCGTGACGCTGACTTGAATGGTTCCGCCAAGGAGTCCAACGCGCCCCAAGCGCCATAATCGTTTGAGCGAAAATTCCAGTCCGATAGCGAACAGCAGTAAGGCGACGCCCAGTTCAGCGAGGCTGGCGACCGCGCCTTCGTGCCCGTGTGCGATGCCCATGGCATTAGGTCCAAGGATTAATCCTGCCAACAAATATCCCAAAACCGCACTTTGGCCAAGGCGTTCGAACACCACGCCGGCAATGAATGCTGCCGCAAGCAAAACCAAGACACCGCTCAGAATGGTCCAGAAATCCATGCTGAGTTACCGCCGATCCCACCAGGTTAAAATCGCCACGCCAATGCACAGACAGGGAATGATCGCGACCAACAAGGCCGAGAGCCACAGCAGCACGCTATCGCTGGCTTCAACGCGGAAGGCAGTGGATTCAGCCTCTGGAATCGAGGTGGCGCGTTCGCGGCGCAACAGCCAGCGTGCCGAATCCACCAGCAGATCGGCATTGGCAAACTGACGTTGTACCAGCATCCCATCGGCGGCGGCCTGGCGACTGCCCCACACGATCAGTCGTGCACCGCGATCATCGCGCACGCTGTTGTTGGCTTGCACGGATTCGATCGCCCAGGCGAGCGGCAAGGATTTTTGTTCGGCGAGTGTATCGGGCGCCTGCAAAGGATCCGCGCGGCCTTTGGTCCAGGCATCGCTCGGCGCGGTTTGCATGAGTGGCAATGCGGTAAATGTCACGGTACCGAAAGTGGCGTAGGTCGCCTGTAGACGTTTGGCGATTTCAGGTTCGAAACTTCCTGGCTGCAGTACTTGCATGGGCGAAGTCCACGGACTGACGACGCTCTGCCCCGAACTGGCTGCGCGCATCGTTACCGGATGATGGGGATTGAACAAATTCCCTTCGAGTAGCAGTTTGTGATTCGGAAATGCGGCTTCCTGGCCAACGGCATAGTGGCGCAGGCTGACGATGACTCGCGGGGTGAGCGAGGGGCCATCAGGACCGAGCGCGGTGGTGAAATCACTGCTGCCATCAAGCGCTTGGCGCACCTCTTTGGGTAACGCCGCGCCGCATAAAATGCCGCGTTTTCTTAGCAGTAAACTCAAGTCCATCGGCGCACGATCGTCGATCAGCATCAATGCCGAACCGCCATCCGCCAGATGCGCGTTGACTGCTGCCAAGTCATTTCCCAGTGGCGCGATCGCTCCGGCGATCAGCAACAACGACGCTGGATCAATGCGTCCACCGCGTGCTGGCTCAATCGGACTGACGATGAATCCGGCAAGTTCTAAGGCGCGAATTAACTGATCGCCGCCGTCTTCCTCACCGCCGCCTGCTCGCAGTTCGCCGTGACCTTGCAGCAAGCTGATGAGAGGTGGATGTGGATCGGCCAAGGTCACCAATGCTCCACCGATATCGCGTTGCAAAACACGTCGGGTGGCGTTGTTCAGTGGAATGCGAAACGCGCGATTGGCAGCGGGACGGGTGACGTAAATCGCCGGAACGACGGCTTCACGATAACGACGTTCAAACTCGGCCAAGGTTGGTTTGTGCAAAAGTGGATCGATGTGGCGATAGGTGATTTTCGTACCGCGTTCGGCCATCAGTCGTAGGCCATCGGCGATTGGCTGCGCGAATTGGTCGATTTCTTGCGGCCAGATGCTGACTAATTCGACGGGTTCGCTTTGAGCCTGCAGCAAGGTGACTAAAGCAGGCGATAACGAGAAGCGATGATCCGCGCTCCAGTCGGTAAATAATTTACTGCGATCACC
>JANMYZ010000219.1:0-15486 GCA_031382605.1 Planctomycetota bacterium
GGGCGTGACCGTCGCGCTCCTCCAAATTTCGTCTTCTTTTCATGTCGACACTCGCACGACCTGCACCACGGCCTGGTGTTCCATAGCGTCGTCGATTAATCGAATCAGCCCGTTCGCTTGCTCGATGCCGTCGACGGTGACGTTGGCGATCTCAGCAATTTTCACTTCGATGCGATAACTCGCGCGACCAAAGCGGTAGCGCATGGTGAAACCATTCCAGCCACTGGGCAGGCGTGGCAGTATGCGCAATTGATCATTGGTGCGCTCAAGACCGAGTAAGGTTTCACTGATCAAGCGGTACATCCAGCTGGCTGAGCCGGTGTACCATGACCAACCGCCGCGACCGGCGTGTGGGGCAACGCCGTAGACGTCTGCTGGCACGACATACGGCTCGACACGCCATTTAACGATATCTTCTGGCGTTGCGCCGTGACGCAGCGGATTGATCAGGCGCAGGAGTTCCCACGCGCGGTCGTGGTCACCGAGCAGCGCGGTCGCCATCACCACCCACACGGCGGCGTGGGTGTATTGGCCGCCGTTTTCACGCACGCCAGGGACGTAGCCTTTGATGTAGCCGGGGTCGATTGCGGAGTGATCAAATGGTGGGTCGAATAAGCGAATAATTCCGGCATCACGATCAACCAGATGGCGGGTCACCGAATTCATCGCGGTACGCGCGCGTTCGGGATCGCCTAGGCCAGTGAACACCGCCCAGCTTTGCGGCAATGAATCGATGCGGCATTCTTGCGAATCCGCTGAGCCAATGATGGTGCCGTCGTCGCTCCAGGCGCGACGATACCAGGCGCCATCCCAGGCGTGGGTTTCGATCGCGGCCCGCAAGCGACGCGCGTGCTCATCGCAGTGGGCGGCGAACATGCGATCGCCATAAGCGTGCGCGACCGCGCCGTAATGGTGCAGCACTTCATGCAGAAAGAATCCCAGCCACACGCTTTCGCCGACACCCTTGGCACCGAGCAAATTCATGCCGTCATTCCAATCACCGCTGCCCATCAATGGCAAATCGTGGCTGCCGTAACGCAGAGCTCGACGAATTGCTCGGCAGTTGTGCTCATGCAAAGTCGCAGATTCGTCGCTGATGCGTGGTTGATCGTAAAAGCTGTCTTCGTCAGGGTGTAATTCGCGGCTATCCAAAAACGGAATGATTTCATGGAGAATTCCGCTGTCACCGGTCACCGAAATATAACGCGCGGTGACAAAGGGCAGCCACAGCAAGTCATCGCTGATGCGGGTGCGCACACCGCGTCCGGTTGGTGGATGCCACCAATGTTGCACATCGCCTTCACGGAATTGTCGCCCGGCGGCGCGCAACAGATGCGCGCGTGTCAGCGCCGGTTCGGCGTGGACCAACGCCATCACGTCTTGTAATTGATCGCGGAAACCGAATGCGCCGCCGGATTGGTGAAAACCGCTGCGCGCCCACATCCGGCAGGCAAGAATTTGGTACGGCAACCAGCCGTTCACCAACAGATCGATTGATGGCTCTGGCGTTTCGATGTGCACCGTGCCGAGCATTTTTCGCCAGTATGCGTGCACGGCTTCAAGCGCGCTGGCGACCGCAGCGCGACCTTGCAGACGTTGGATCAGCAGCGCGATGGTTTCGGGAGAATCTCCCGCGCCGAGCAAAAATACCACTTCGCGCTCAGCCCCCTCAGGCAATTCCAAAGGTACCATCATCGCTGCACAGGGATCAAGTCCGGCGCCGACGCGTCCCGATAAACGCGTCCGGGTCAGCGCTGCTGGATTACGCAAACTGCCGCAACGACCGATAAATTCGCCACGATCACCGGTGACCGTGCGCAACGGTTCGCTGACGGCGAAGAAACCCACACGATGATGCGCTTCGGCGACATAATGATTACGTGCCAATAACGCGCCGCTGCGACGATCTATTTCTGTGACGATAAAGGGCGCCGAACGATCGCGTCGTTCGCCCAGAACCCAATCGACATAACCGGTCGCCGTCAGTCGGCGTGCGCGCATGGTGGTATTCCGCAGACGTAAGCGGCAAATTTTTACTGGCGCATCCAGCGCAACGAAAACCGTCAGCTCGCTAACGATGCCGGCTTCTTGGTGCTCAAAGACGCTGGCGCCAAATCCGTGGCGAATGGTATAGCTACCGCTGCGCACGGGCCACGGTGTCGGCGACCACACCTGACCACTATCTTCATCGCGCACGTACAGTGCCTCACCGCTGACATCACCAACCGCGTCATTGTACCACGGCGTTAACCGATGTTCGTGACAGTTGCCATCCCAGGTATAGGCCGCTCCCGACTCGCTGATGACGGTGCCGAAATGTTCATTGGCGATGACGTTGACCCACGGCGCTGGCGTGCTTTGGCCTTCAGATAACGTGATGACATATTCGTTGCCATCGGCGCTGAATCCGCCGTAGCCATTGCTGAGGCGAAGATCAGCAGGCGCTCGACGCGCGGTCAGTTGATGATCGCCGGGTTCACGCACGGGCACCAGTCGTGGCAACGGTGGCTCAAATTTGGTTCGACGCTCAACAATCTGAGCTAAATTTCCACTGGCGTCGCTGATCACCACGCGTGCGACGGTTTGGAATAACGTGCGGTCTTCTTCTGACATTTGATCGGAGCGACGAACAAAAATGCCGGCTGGTTTGTCGAGCATGCCGGCGCCAACTCCGGCGGCGATTAATCCAACAATGCGATCGGTAACCGCCTGACGATAAACCGAGTGATCTTCATTCCAGATCACCAGATCGACCGCCAGACCTTTGAGGCGCCAATAGGCGTGCGCGTTGACCAATTGCGTAACCAGATCCATGCGCGCGGAGTCGGTTAGGCGTAACAACACAATTGGTAAATCGCCGCTAATACCAAATCCCCACAGACCAGATTGCCCGCTGCGATTGGCGGCCAACAGATTCGCGCCCGCACGTCGCAGCGGAGTAGCGAACACCACCGAACCCGCCAGACGACCATAGATTTGCGCATCGGCTTCACTCGCGCCGAGCTGACCCAGGACCACCTGACTATGGCTCCAGCCTAATCCGATAATGCGTTCCGCTAACCGGCGATCACGATAACGCGCAGTTAAATCAAGCGCGCCAGCCTCGTCATCGGCAGCGCCGAAAATGAAATCAACGACGGCGGATTCGCCCGGTTGCAACGATACCGTGCGGCGGAGCGCGACGATCGGATCAAGCACATCGCCGCAGGTTCCCGCAAGCGGGCCAAATGTTTGCAGAGCGATTGGCTCAGCCGCAGTGCGGTTACGTCCGATGAACGATTCACGCCCAGTATCGAATGAGGCCGCGCCGACTTCGTTTCCGCGCACACTCGACAGATGGAAAAACCACGGCGGCTTTTCGTCCGCACGGCGCGGGCGACGCCAACACAGCAGTGCACCTTTGTCGTGGCGAGTCTGAACAAAGAGTTTGCTGAATGATGGATGAGCGGCGTCAGCATCGGCGGGCGCGAGCACGCATTCGGCGTAGCTGGTGAGTTCAATAACGCGCACCACGCGTGAACGATTGAGGATCGTTACGCGTCGCAGTTCAACATCGTCCTCAGGCGAAACGGCGATTTCCGTGCGCGTCTCAATTTCGTGATCGACGCGTTTGAATTCAGCGCGACCTTGCAAGAAAACCGCTTCGTACGATGTCGGTGCTGAACCAAGCGGTTGCCACGCAGCAGACCACATGACCGAACGATCCAAGTCGCGTAAATAACAGAACGTACCGCTGGCGTCACGCGTGGCGTCTTCGCTCCAACGCGTCAGCGCCGCGCCTTTGAAACGACTAACGCCGCCACCAGCATCGGTCACCAACACGTGATAACGACCATTCGACAGCAAATGCACTTCCGGCTGACTGGCGGTTGGATTGGTAAACACGCGCATGGTTATTTCAGGCGTGCTGGCGGCGACGCGGTCGATTCCGGCTTCGGCAGCGTGCGGATAAACCACCGGAACGGTTTTCGGAATACGTTCCTGTAATAAAAGTTCGGTCGCTTTGAAGAGCGGATCAGCCAAGAAGCGCCGCTGCATAGGTCGACCACACAACACCGCGTCGAGCGCGAGCAACGACATGCCTTGGTGATGCACCATGAAGGAACGAACGGCTGCTCCACCGGCGCCGTGTGGCATGCGCGCGGGCGTGAAATCGACCGCTTCATAGAAACCGTATTGGCCTTCGTGACCGGCGGCAGCGAGGCGTTGCAAATTCGCACAAGCTTCGGCTGGCATCACCATCAACGCCATCGCGCTGGCATACGGCGCGATCACCAAATCATCGGCCAAGCCGCGTTTGAGGCCCAAGCCGGGCACACCAAAAGCACGGTATTGATAGTTCATTTGCGCATCGGTGAGGTTGTAACCCGACTCACTAATGCCCCACGGAACACCACGGCTGCGACCATAATCAATTTGGCGACGCACCACTGCGCTGCACGTCTGATCTAACAAAGTTCCGCTGTAGGTCGGCATCACCAAGCTGGGCATCAAATATTCAAACATCGATCCAGCCCACGACAGCAACGCCGGCGAGGCATGGGTCGAGGTCAGCAAGCGACCAAGCGTGAACCAGTGATCTTGGGGGATCTGGCCTTGCGCGATGGCGACAAAACTGCCAAGGCGCGCTTCGCTCGCCAGCAAATCATAATAACTATTATCAAGGCGGTTATCGGCGACATTGAAGCCGATGGCGAAAAGTTCGCGCGATTTATCGAAGAGGAAGCCCCACTCCATCTCGGCCAATTTCCCCGCCAGTTCAGCCATCGCGGTTAAGCGGCGACAGAAAGCATCGGTACGATCAGCGGCCACACTAATTTGCATACGCAGGCTGGCGATCCAGCCGATGGCGGTTTTGATCACCGGGTCAAGGTGTTGGCCGTATTCGTCAAGGAACCAATCGAGCTGCGGCAGCAAATGATCTTGAAAATGAGAAATTTCTTCGAGCGTCAGCGGCTGGTCCAAACGCGCGAGAGCCGTGCGCAAGGCGTCTAAATGTTTGCCGTCATCAAGCGGCAGCTCGAACAGAATATCGGGCACCGGCGGCAGGCGTGACCACGGCGCGATTTGTTCTAAATGATCACGATGGTCCCGGCATTCTTGTTCGAAAGCACCGGCCCACCAACGCAGTTCGTCATCGCTGGCGGTGGCAACGTTGGTGACGAAATCGCTGGCGACGGTGATGCAGCGGGCCAGCAGCGCCAGGCAAGCGCTCATGCCCGCTGGTGGCTGACGCAAGTCGCGGTCGAGATCGGCCCACACTTTTTGGAATTCGCTGAGTCGCCCCATCCACCCTTGGGTTGAGCCGCCTGCGCGTGCATGCGCCACCTGCGCATGTTCCACCACCAAACCAAAGGTGTGGCGTAGACCATTAAATAAATCTGGACGTAAGACCGGACCTTCCAGCGGTTCAAGTAAGCCTTGGCGCAGCACCAAGAGATGTCCCGCGAGATTGCCGCTGTCGACCATCGAAATATAAAACGGCGCAATGGCCTTAGCCGTACGAGTGTCGTACCAGTTATAGAAATGCCCCCGATGGCGTTCCAGTTTGGCCATGCTGTTTAATGCATTTTCAATGCGATCGATGGCGCGTGGTAGCGGCGCGTAACCTAAATCGTAGGCGGCAAGATTTGCGAGGAGTCCCAATCCCATATTGGTGGGTGAGGTCCGGTGCGCGACCACCCCGAGCGGCTGCTCTTGATAATTATCCGGTGGCAGCCAGTGATCGTCAGGGCCAACAAATGATTCGTAATAGCGCCAGGTTTTTCGCGCAATGCGCCCAAGAAATTGCCGCCGTCGGGGATCCAGCTCGTCACGTCGATCGATCAGCGGGCGGCTCAGATACCACGCCACGGCAGGCGACAGCAACCATGCGATCAGCAACGGAAGGGCATCGTGGTGAATGACGTTTTCTTGCAGATTGATGAGCGCGAATGCGACCAGCGCCAGGACGGGCGCGCTCCACATCGCCAGATGCACGCCGAAGAAACTGCTGGCGGTATTTCGTTCCGCATCACTGGCGGTGGTCCATTCCAGCAGGCGTCGACGACTGATCAACATGCGCCAGCCCGTACGCAGAATGGCTTCCAGCGTGACCACGGTTTCGTAGGGCAAAAAAACTAAGCTGAGAAGAACTTGCACCAGCTGACCGATGGTCGAATCGCGTTGCAGACGAAGGTGCATCAGCAGTGGAATATCCACCGGTTTACGCAGCAAACCGGTCAATGTCCCCAGCAGCACCGGGGCAACCGCCAGCGCCAAGACCAGCGGCACCAAGAAGCTGTCTTGCGGCAAGGCGAGCCATGACGCTAACAGTAATCCAAGCAAAGCGGGAGCGACCAAGCCACGCCGTAAATTGTCAAACAGTTTCCAACGTGCGAGCAAGCTCAGCGGATTTTTCTTCCACTTTCCTGAGGCGGTTGGCACGCGCGGTAATAACCATGGTAACAATTGCCAGTCACCGCGCGTCCAACGTTGACGGCGGCTGACATCAGCGCCGTAGCGCGACGGATGATCTTCGAAGACCAAGACATCGCTGACTAAACCGGCGCGCGATAAGCAGCCTTCGATAAGGTCATGCGACAGAATGTGATTGTCGGGAAAACGACCATGCAACGCGCGACGAAATGCCACCGGGTCGTAAACGCCTTTGCCGACGAAAGAACCTTCGCCGAAAAGATCCTGATACACATCGGACACCGCACGGCTGTAAGGATCGATGCCGGGTTCACCGGAAAACAACCGCGCGAACCACGATTTCCCTGCACTGGGCAGATTGATCGCGGCGCGTGGTTGCAGAATCGCATAGCCGTCAGTGATGCGTCCATCAGCGGAAAAACATGCACGATTCAGCGGATGCGCCAAAGTTCCAACCAATTCGCGCGCGGCGTCGCGCGGCAATTGCGTGTCGGTGTCAAGCGTGATGACAAAGCGATACTGCGAAAAACGTTCGCGTTCGCCGGTAATGACACTGAAGCGTGAATGGTCGCCATCCAGCAGCAGAGCGCCAAGATCTTCCAGCTTGCCGCGCGTGCGTTCCCAGCCCATCCAGGTGTTTTCACCAGCATTCCAGCGTCGTGGGCGGTGCAGCAGCATGAAAAGGTCTGCTCGAACGTGCGCGTATTTACGGTTGAGTTCTTCGACTCCGCGCACCGCTAATTCAATCAGCGTTTTATCGCTGGGCAGATGTTCGCTGGCGGCGTCGCCGAAATCGGTGAGCAGTGCGAAATCAAGTTGTGGATCAGGATTGGCAAGAAAGCGAACCTCTAATCCATCCAACAATGAATCGACATCGGTAGGCTTGCGGATCAGCGTTGGAATCACCACCAGCGTGCGGTGATCCAGAGGAATGCCGCGATCGAAATCGAGCCGCGCCAACGGCATTGGCTGCATGAACATGGTCACCAACCAATTGACGATGGTGACCGCGCATTGGCTGGCGGTAAGTGCGACCAACACCAGCAAGATCGCTAATTCCCAAACGGGAATTTCTAACACCCATAACCACCAACCGGCGAGTGCGGTGGTCGCCGATACCAGGGCGATGATGCCACCAAGATACGTGGTCAGTGGCCAGCAGCGTAACATGCGGCTGATCCCAGCGATCACCCCACGGCGCACGCGCACGGCGTTTTCTAATGCGCTAAGCCCGCGATCGATAAGAAAATATCCGACATGTGCTTCGCGATGGGTTGCACCAACTTGGGCGCAGCGTTCGCGCGTCAGCTCCAGCGCTTTTTGGGCGACGGCGCATTCGCTGAGCGAGCTTTGCCGTGCCAATTTTTCCACCACATGGCGATAATGATCGCGCGTAGTGAAATCCATGCGTCGATGAATATCAGCCGGATCATCGCGTAATGCGCGTTCGACACGACTGAGGCTTTCAACGAAATCACGCCAATTGATCGCAGATAATGAGCGTAGACTGGTGATGCCATTGCCCATCGACACCTGATCGGTGGCCTGGGTTTGGTTTTCTGCGCGCACCACTTGTTCGATTGATGTGGCTTGTTCGCCCAGGCGTTGTTCCAGCCACGTCAACACCACCGCCAACACCGGATTGAGCCCTTGCAGGCGACGAGTGAGTTCGGCGACAAAGGGCGGCGACAAGAGCTCCGTTTGTTTGGTCGCCGCCGACAATTCAGCGAGCACCAGCACGAGGTCGCTGGGATTTTTTTCGGCGATTTCAATCAGTCGATCAGCCCAATGACCAGCTTCTTGCCAAACAGATAAAACCTGGGCTAAGTGTTCCGCGACTTGACGTAAATCATCGATCAGCGCCAAACGCAACATAATCGGAATTGCCCACAATTCACCGAGCGTCAGGTCGGCGACTTCTTGCCACGCGCCGACAAAGGTCGAAACGCTTTCGGCATCCACGCGCGCATCGATGTGCGCAATCAGCTCCGCCGCGATTAGGTAAACGCGCGGATGATTGTGATGAACGCCATCCTTCAAACGTGGCAGTTCGCGACTATATCCGCGTGGCAAATGCCGTCGGGCGGTACGAATTTGCTCTTCGATCAGGTAATGATTGTCGAGCAGCCAGTCCGCCGCCGGTGGCAGACGACGACCCACTTTGGCTGCCGCGACCACCGCGTTATATGCTTTAGCTAACCGTTGTTCATTAGCCTGAAGCCGCGCCAACAGCGGATCGCCGTGCGTATGCAGTCGAACATCATGATGCGCCGCCAGCGAACGCGCGTGGGCCGCCAATTCTTCCAGACTGAAAAGATCACCGCGTTGGGCGGTCGGCGATGAATGATCGTCCTGCTGCTGGCGACCGCCGAACAAGCGACGCATCACGGACGTAGGGAATGTAGGCAATGGATAGCTCCGCAGAAGCGCGGCAGAATGGTGGGAAACAGAAATCGGGGAAGAGGGGGACCGAGCGACATTGCTAGCCAACCCAAAGCGACTTGACCTGCACGACGACGATATCACCACGCGACTTCTTCGCCGAGATCGCGACTGCCAAGGCTGGCTTCACGGCATGGCACTCGCCCGCACGGCAAAACGATTTTCTTTGCTGACATAACGCGTTGACCGCTTGAAGTAGGAATGCAGCTTACACCCGGCACCACTATGACACCTACTGATCCGCACTCTCCTCGCATTTCACCGTTCATTTCACCGCATGATCCATCGCGTGATTCGCTTCCCGATTGGCTGCTACAGTCATTAGCGAAAGACGCGTCTTTTCGCGTCCTGACCATGGATGGCCTTCATTGGATTGATCCGTATTCCGGACAAACGTTGGCGGCCCCCTTTGGACATCAAGAGATCGCCAAGCGCCACCTGTTGGCGACCAGGCCGTGGTTAACGCTCAAGCCAAAGTCATTGAAAGATTTGCTCTATTTACGTTGGCTCCATTACTTGCAGAACCAATTGGAATTCATTGAACACTTGCGCGTCTTCAAGCATGCCCTGTGGCTGAATCCGTATACCGGACAATGGATCGCAGGCATTCCGTTGGAAGATCACCGCATTACCGCCGTCACCATTGAGAGTCTGGCGCGTACGCTTGGTAAATGCGAAGAAGCTCAGTCCGGGAAAATGCTTGAGAAAATTCAGCTTGAGGTGCTGGTCGCTAACGGTCCTGACCCGCGTCTGCTTAAAGAACAAGAAACTGCAGCGATTAGTAAATTAAAATCATCCAGCGATTTTCATACGGTAAAAAATCAGTTTCTTAAAATGTTATGCAAACCGCCAAGGCTTGACGCTTATCAGATCGTCTTGCGCTATGAGCCGTATTCCCCGATCCCACGTAATTTTTACGACTTCATCAGTCTGGATCGTGACCGCATCATGTTGGTCATGGGTGATTTGCAGGGCGATGGTCCTGGCGCAGCGTTGATGGTCACGCAAGCCATGCGCACCATGCGTCGTTTAGCCGCGCAACGAGCTGACTTATTGGACTTCTTTGCGCGCTTAAATGACGAACTGCGCGTCGACTTGGTGCATGGTTGTTCGATCGGCCTTTTCGCTGCGGTGCTGAATTTACCCTTCAACAGTTTAACCTGTTTAAATGTCGGCTTCCATCCCGCGCTGCTGCTCAATCCCAAACGTGAAATTGCCCTGCAACAAATTCACACGCAAGGCGAGCGCCTTGGCATCACCAGCGGCCAACAATTTCGCAGCAGTTTGCGCCCGATGTCTCTGCAACTCCAACCGGGTGATATCTTCGCCATGTTCACTGACGGTGTCGCCCGAGCCATCAATCCCCGCGACCTCAACGCTGGCCGCCTGAGCGTGATGGGAGCTTTCGCGCGTCATCAGGATATGCCGTGCAGTATGATGGTGGCGAAAGTGCTCGAAGAAGCCAAGTCCCACGTCAGTGGTCGACCAAGCGACGATATCTGTGCGGTTGCGTTGCGAGTCAAACCTCCGCAAGAAATCCCCAGCGGAGCACAGCCATTGACGACTCCCGTCGCGCGCCCCTTGCCAGACGCCAATCTACGACGGTAGGTTGGCCGATGTGTGCGTCCGTTATACCGGACATAAATCTTGCATGGTAGATTCGTGCCCGCTACCTTCCCAGCTCAACCGCAGGGACACCGCATGAAAGCCATCGCTAAAACGACCGCCGCACCTGGACTGACTTTGGTCGACGTGCCGATGCCAGAAGTTGGCATAAACGACGTACTCGTCCGCGTCGATCGCACCGGCATCTGCGGCACGGATCTGCATATCTATAATTGGGATGCCTGGGCGCAGCGTACTATTCCTGTGCCGTTGGTTGTTGGTCACGAATTCGTTGGTCATGTGGTTGAATTCGGCAGCAACGTCAATGATTTCAAAGTCGGTGATCTGGTCAGTGGTGAAGGCCATTTGGTCTGTGGTCGATGCCGCAATTGCTTGGCTGGTCGTCGCCAATTGTGCGCTCACACCGTCGGCGTGGGCGTGAATCGTCAGGGCGCGTTCGCTGAATATATTTCCATGCCGATGAGCAATCTCTGGCATCACAATCCAAATATTGATTTGGATGTCGCATCGATCTTCGATCCTTTTGGTAACGCCGTACATACCGCGCTGACGCATCGTGTATTGGGTGAAGACGTACTGATCACCGGCGCTGGCCCGATCGGTTGCATCGCTGCCGCCGTCGTACGCCACGCTGGCGCGCGTCATGTCGTCATCACCGATATCAATGACGATCGCTTGGCGCTGGCAAAACGCATGGGCGCCGATGTCGCGCTCAATGTCAAAAAAGGCAACCTCGCTGATGTGCAACGCCAGCTCGGCATGCGCGAAGGTTTCGACGTTGGCCTGGAAATGTCCGGCAGTCCGACCGCTTTGCGCGACATGATCGACAACCTCTGCCACGGTGCCCGTATCGCCATGCTGGGTATCCCCAGCCAAGAAATCGCCATCGATTGGAGCAAAGTGGTGCTGAACATGCTGACCATCAAAGGCATCTACGGCCGCGAAATGTATGAAACGTGGTATCAGATGAGCGTGCTGATCGAAAGTGGACTCGACATAACCCCGATCATCACCCATCGCATGGCCGCACATGAATTTGAAAAAGGTTTCGCCGCGATGAATTCGGGAAACAGCGGCAAGGTCATCTTGGACTGGAAAGTATTCCGGTAAAATCGACGTCAGTATTTATCCTAAACGCAGTGGTAGAACACAGAGCACCAAAGCACCAGAGGAAGATATAAGACGTTACATCGAAACAGCCGATTACCTTTTGGATGATCGTTAAAAAATGAGATTAACTCTTTCTCTGCTCTGGTGCTCTGGTGCTCTGTGTTCTATCCATCGCGGTTTTTAGGTTTATCAACCCAAGCAAACGGACCAGCCATGTACGGACGCTTTCAAGAACATCTCGCCCAATTGATCAAAGAGGCGGTTGCTAACGGCACCGATCGACGCGAGCGCTTAATCGCTGGTCCACAAGGCGCCCACGTCGAGGTCGGCGGCAAGCGCCTGCTGAATCTGTGCGCCAATAATTATCTCGGCCTTGCTTCACATCCGGCCATCATTGCCTCTGCCCATGCCGCGCTCGATCGCTGGGGCTTTGGCATGGCCAGCGTGCGCTTCATCTGTGGCACGCAAGAATTGCACCGCCAACTTGAACAGAAAATCAGTACCTTTCTGCAAACCGAAGAAACCATTTTGTATCCCTCGTGCTTCGATGCGAACGGTGGCGTTTTTGAAACCCTGCTCGGCGCAGAAGACGCGGTTATTTCCGATGAATTAAATCACGCATCGATCATCGACGGCATTCGTCTGTGCAAGGCCAAGCGCCTGCGCTACCGCAATAACGACCTGGATGATCTGACGGCGCGCCTGAAAGAATCGGCTGACTCGCGCTTCCGCCTCATCGTCACCGACGGGGTTTTTTCGATGGACGGTTCGCTTGCACGTTTAGACGGCATCTGCGATCTCGCTGACAAATATAATGCGCTGGTCATGGTTGATGATTCGCACGCCGTCGGCGTGGTTGGCGCCAACGGACGTGGCACCCCAGAACGTTTCGGCGTTACTGAGCGCATCGATCTGATTACCGGTACGCTTGGTAAAGCCTTGGGCGGAGCCAGCGGCGGTTACGCCAGCGGCCGCAAAGAAATGGTCCAGTACCTCCGCCAACGTTCGCGCCCGTATTTGTTTTCAAATACGCTGGCCCCCTGCATCGCCGGTGCGGCGTTGACGGCAATCGACCTCGCTGCCAACGGCCAAGCCTTACGCGCCACCCTCAGCGACAACGCCGCCTACTTCCGCCAAGGTTTGTCCGACGCCGGATTCACCCTGCTACCCGGCGAGCACCCCATCGTCCCAGTCATGCTTGGCGATGCGGTATTAGCCGTGCGTTATGCCGAAGCCCTGCGCGATCACGGCATCTACGTCATCGGCTTCAGCCACCCCGTCGTACCACTGGGCAAAGCCCGCATCCGCTGCCAACTTTCGGCACAACACACCCGCGCTGATCTTCAGCACGCGGTGCAGGCATTTAGCGCGGTGAAGAAACAACTTGGCGCGTAAGTGCGGCAAACCATTTTCCGCGTCTCCCTGTTTTAGCCGGTGATGGGCGCTAAATATTCAAAGCCCTCGCCGGTTAAAACGGCGGTGGAAAATCCGGCGTGGTCTGGGCGCGGGGCGATATAAAATCCACTGCCAAGAACATTGGTGAAATTCAACATCGGCGGCACGGCGAAGAGTTGCGCATAGGTCGCACGCCGTTGCCAATCGCGCTCAGGTAAATCGCACTGATCGCCAAGGGTGAGGTCAGCATTCGATCCACCAACCACTAAGAAAATGATGCTGACCAGCAAATGGCTGCCATTGGTTCCGAAATCATCCATCGGCCAACCGGCCATGGCTTCTAGGCCACTCGCCCATTCTTCGTAATCGTTCTGTCCCGTCTTACGAATGAGATCCCACGTTCCGAACGTCGCTAATTTCTCCGCCCCTTCGAGAGCCGCAGCGATGCGCGTCCAACATACGCGCTGAGCAATCAACGACGTGCTGGTGCGAGAGTCTGTCGCCAAATCCGCGAGCTCAGCGCGCAACGGATGTTCGAACGCGAGTTTAAGCGCGATTTGTACGCCGAAGAAAGTCGTAGTCATAATCTTATCCCGACGATGAGCTGAAGGAGCGCGACCACGAACCGCCGCTTGAGGTCGTCTTGGTAGGCGATGGGGAAGTTTGAAATGTCGTGCGGGTCGTGCTTTTCGTCAGCGGCGTTGAGGCAACTGGCGATGGCGGCGACACTCGGCGAGGTTGACGAATACTATTCAATGCGCTGACGTGCTGGTGCTCTCCTCCATCAAAAAGCGCAGACGCCGTACGAGAAGATAATGGCGTCTGCCGCAACGCCGTGCGGTAGCGCGCATCCTCGTCTTGAGGTTCAGACCAGCTGCGCCCAATCGGACCATACCAGCCGTAATGACGCCAAAACCACATGCTGTGAACATTTTCATTGGTCTGTTGGTCTGACGTAGATGTCACTGGTGACGCGGCCTCTGGCAATGGTTCCCCAGCGATTTTTTCAGCGGATACGTCATCCATGGTTGCGATAGCAAGATGACGCACTTCCATTTCGGCGCTGGCGAGAGCCGCAAATAAAGCATTGAGATCATCCGCCTCGCCGACCGCGCCGCGATGTTCGCGCACATACAGAATCCGCCTTACCCCCAACGCTTTGAATTCGGCTGGCTCGGGCAAACGTGCCAGCGAACGGTTATCAAAACGTTCGACTTCGTTCTGATAGATATTCAGACGATTGCCCTCAAGAATGAACAGCGCAGGAACCGGTTGAGTGCGAGCCGAACGGGCCGCCATAAACGTCGACCGCCAAGCGACGATTGCCGCTAAGGTTTGCCCTGACGGCACCACGCCAGCGGCATGGGGAAGATTATCCATCGTAAAAACTGGATCAAAAGACGACGCCATGCCAGCCGCTGTCGCCACGGACATTGGTCCGGGCAAATCGAGAATCACCGCCAGTTCAACGCCTGCGCCGGCGGTTTTTAACATTGATGCCAACTGCTGTCCGCGCCGAAAGGCCGCCTGTCCTTCGCTGTAAAAACGCGGTTGAATCCAGCCTTCCGTCGAATCGCCGTGGCGTTGCTGTTCGCGTGGTACATCAAGCAACGTGCGCACCAACCACGGCTGCAAATCACGGCGCAGTGGCGCCAATTCATCCGCCAGGTTCGATAAATCGACCGACGACGATGCTTCCACTTGCTGTTGATTGCTGCTCGGCTCAAACACCACCGTCGGCCCTGAATCTGAATACGACGGATGAACTGAAGAGGTCTGAATAGCACAATACGGAATCCCCACGCACACCAGCGCGATGCCGATTCCGACTATGCAACCGCCGTTGATATTCAATCCAGCGGGAGCGACATCAGGACGACGATAGGCGGCGAAATTCGCCACGCGATTATTCTTTGCGCCAGTAAAGCGCACGGCCAGAAGGCCCGGTTCGTCAAAAAACGTGGCAGAAAAGGCAGCTGAAAATGTGGCGTCATCGTCATTCATGGTTGGACCAAGGTCGGCAGTGAACAGGCCATGGCGTCGGTCGGTGTTGCCGAACGACGAGCGTAGATGCCACTCGGCATTCCACCGATAAGAAAAATGCCGTAATTGGTACTGTGGCCAACGACATCACGACGCGGCACAAATGCGCGCTGCACCACCCAACGACGAGGGTCGGCTAAACGTAAGGATTCCGCCCACAGTTCAGGAGCCGTTAGGCTGCCAACCAGCACTTCCTCCCCCTCGCATCCATAGTCACTTTTGAGTACCCATTGTTCACGCTCTGCTAACAATTGTGCGCGCGTCAGTGAGGCCAGATAGTGCGTCTCTGGCAAATAGCGCTTCACTGCCGCCAGCGTTTCTTCGTGGAACAGTTCCGGGTGTTCCCAGGGTAGAGCCAGCATCCGTTTATTTTGCGCAACCACTGTTCCCCATGGATTCACTTCGTTCACCGTGCCTGCGGCTTGCGCTGCGGCGTTAAGCCCTAACTCCCGC
>JANMYZ010000220.1:0-8310 GCA_031382605.1 Planctomycetota bacterium
GTCCCGCCGAAGCAGAACCCTATCGCAGCGACATTTTTCTTATCGACCGTCGACTGACTGCGCAGCACGGTTAAACCAGCCTGAGCACGACGAACCATCAACGGCAGATCCTTGTAAAAAACGCCGGCCAAGGCGGAAGCTTCATCACCTTTGCTGACCACTTTGCCATCGCCGTACATATCTATGGCGAAAGCAACGTAGCCACGCTGCGCCAATTCTCGGGCACGTTGCTGAGCATATTTTCCGCAACCATACCAATCATGCGCAATCAACACTCCAGGAGCTTGACCAACCAAAACCCCAGGAGTCGCCAGGTAACCCTTCAATGTAACGGCACCGTCTTGATAGGTAATGGTCTGAGTCTTCACGTCTTCAGCCGCCGACAGAGTCGTGACCGTCGCGATACTCAATATGAGAGAAAAAGTGGTGAGAAAACCGCATACGATGAGCGTGCGAAGCATGAGTTTTTCCTTAGCGTTGGTGGCAGTGAGATAAATCGTCGTCGACTTACGTTTCGCCTTTCTGCCAAAGTTCCACTCGATCACAACACCCATGGAAAAAACCACAAAAAAGTCTCCCCGGTTGCAGACCTCAAGCGCGAACGAACATCCCGCACGATGACCGCTGAGCCGCCCATTTATCAACCACCTGTTCATCAGCCATCTGTCCATCAGCCAATCGTGCCTGCTCTGCACCCATTGCGATTTCTGCGTGGTATTGGTGAAGCGCGGGCTCAAGCGTTGTCCGCCATCGGACTCAATACGGTGTGGGATGTTTTGCATGCGGTACCCACATGCATCGGCCCGCCGCCGCCATTGATCGACAACGGTCCAATGCCCGTCGCCACCGCCGTGCGCGTGCGTGCACGTGTCATTTCAGCTCGCCCAATGTTTGGCCGTGGCCGTGGCGGAATGGGAGTTGAGGCCAAACTGGAACGCGCTGATGGCATGGCTTTGGCCGCGCGCTTTTTCAATGCGGGATATTTACGTCGGCATTTGATGCCTGGAGAATGGTTCCTGTGGGAAGGACGCACAGATGACCAACGCGTTGGTCTGTTGCTCCATCCTGGGTTCACGCATTTAGCCGGTGGCGCCCAGCAAGCACTGCCCGATGAACCGCCGCTGCGGGTCGCTTATCGCACGACCGCAGGAATCAGCGAGCGTGCTATGCGCGATCTCGCGGACACCTGCCTCGACCAACATCTCAACTCCATCAGTGATCCCACCGGCGAATTTTCTGACGCGGATTACCAGCAGGTCCTACGCCATCTTCATCGACCAAACGATATCGCCAGCTATGACGCCGCACGACAAACACTGGCAAAACGCGAGCTGTTGGCGCTAGCCTGGCAACTGCAAGTTCGCCGCGCACGTCAGACTGGTGCACCCGGTCACGCGTGGCCGTGGGATGACGATATTCATCAACGTGCGCTGGCTCGTCTTCCTTTTATGCTCACCGCCGGGCAACAGCAGGCGGTCGCAGAAATTCGTACTGATCTTCAATCGGTCATGCCCATGTATCGTTTACTCAATGGTGATGTTGGCAGCGGAAAAACCGCCGTGGCACTGCTGGCTATGCTCGCGGTGGTCGCTGGTGGTGGTCAGGCGGTATTACTGGCACCAACGGCAGTACTGGCAAACCAGCATGCAATTTTCATCGGCAATTGTTTGAAATCATCCCGCGTCCGCGTTGCCCTAATAACCAGTGGCACGTCGACGGCAGAGCGCTCCGTGGCGATGATGGGGATCGCTGATGGTTCGATTGGCATCGCCATCGGCACGCATGCGCTGTTAGAGGATGATCTCCATTTTGCGGCGCTCGGCCTGCTAGTGATTGATGAGCAACATAAATTCGGTGTCAGCCAGCGCGCCACGCTCATCACTCGCGCTGAAGCAACGCAAGGCTGGCGAGCGGATTTATTACTGATGACCGCGACGCCCATTCCGCGCACGTTGGCGCTGACCGCCTTTGGCGATCTGGCGGTGTCGCGCATCACCGGGCGCCCGCCTGGACGTTCAACGGTGGCCACCTCGCTCGCATCGTACAGCTCGCTGACGCAGCTCGACGCGCCCGTTCGTCAAGCGCTGACCGACCATGGTCAATCGTTCATCATTTGTCCGCTGCGTGAAGCCAGTGACCACATCACCGCTGCTGACGCACAACACGTCCACGCGCATGTGCAAAAAACATTCGCCAACGAAGTCGTTGGCTTGCTGCACGGCGCGATGAGCGAAGCCGCCAAGCTGGCCCTGATGTCCAGCTTTTCGGCTGGTGACATACGTATTTTAGTTAGCACTACAGTGGTCGAGGTCGGCATTGATGTCCCGGCGGCAACCTTGTTGATGGTCCTGGATGCCGAACGTTTTGGCCTCGCGCAGCTCCACCAATTACGTGGTCGCATCGGGCGCGGTTCGCGTTCTGGGCTGTGCATCCTATTTTATCGCCAAGAAGAATCGCCTGAACGCCTGCGTGTTTTAGTGGATAATCACGATGGTTTGGCCATCGCTGAAGCCGATCTTGCGACGCGCGGCCCCGGACAATTGCTCGGCACTGGCCAACACGGCGCGCTGACCTTGCGCTTGGCGGAACTGCCACGCGATCTGGCTTTGCTGCATGACGCGCATCACCAGGCACGCCGTCGGATCGCGGCTGGCGAAACCATTCCACCGCTGCTGTCACGCTTGCTGACCGGCGGCGACGGCTCTGGGTTGGCAGGCGGTTGAGCCGCGACATCCTGCGCCCCCTGCCATGGACACCGCCTACGAACAACTCGCCAACCGCCTCAAGCGCGTGCATCGCCATCTGCGCAAATGGGCGCGGCGCACCGGCGTCACCTGTTATCGGCTGTATGAAAAAGATATTCCCGATCAGCCCTTAATCGTCGATTGGTACGATGGTGCAGCGGTGTGCTGGGCCTACGAACGCACGCGCAATGAAACTCCTGCCGATGAAGAAGCCTGGTTGGTCAACGTGACGGAGGCCATCCGCGCGGGGCTGGATCTGCCTGCGGAAAACGTTTTTCTGAAACGTCGTTTTCGCCAGCAAGATCGCCAAGAAGGTGACGGTCAATATCACCGCCTTGAGCAACGCACGGTGATGAAAGTCGTCGAAGAACACGGGCTGAAGTTTGAGGTGAATTTAAGCGACTACGTCGACACCGGATTATTCCTCGACCATCGACCAACGCGCCAACGCGTCGGCAGCGAATCTGCGGGCAAGCGCGTGCTCAATTTATTTGCCTACACCGGAGCCTTCACCGTCCACGCACGCGCTGGCGGCGCAGTAGCGACCACCACGGTTGATTTAAGTAATACCTATCTTGAGTGGGCCACGCGCAATCTGACGCTGAATGGCTTCAACGTCGGCGGCGCACATCGCGTTGAAAAAGCAGACTGTTTGCAATGGCTAGCCAGCGCACCGGCGCGCGGCGAACGCTACGACATGATCATTTGTGATCCGCCAACGTTTTCGAATTCCAAAGCCATGGAACAAACATTTCGCATCGACCACGATCATCCGTGGTTGCTTGAACAATGCGCCAAATTACTCGCCCCAGGCGGCACGCTGTATTTCAGCACGAATTTCCGTGGCTTTCGTCTTGCTGAAACCGGTTTGCCAGCACTGACCATCACCGACATTAGCGACGCCAGCGTGCCGGAAGATTTTAGGAACCGGAAAATTCATCAGTGTTGGCGGATGACGCGGGGCTAATTTTCTTATCATCGTCTTGCAATCAATCGGGCTTGAATGACACCCGCTTTCCTTTGTGCATTGGGCTTGATGCGCGACAATAAATCTCGACCCCGATAAATTTCATGAGTCCCCAACGGGGACGACGTAAGGCCAGCCCGGCGCTTCAGCGCCGGGACCAAATACGCACATATCCCAAAGTCCCCAACGGGGACGACGCAGGGCGAATGCACCATCGCAAACCAGGCGTCGTCCCCGTTGGGGACTTTGGAACGAGGGTCGTGACCGCGCATGTTGCATTACTTCATTTGTTATCTATTGATAATTTATGATTCCAACCCTCGCCCTCGTCCCTGCCCTGGTTCTGCCGACGGTGGCCGCGTTGTTTTATTTCGTTCTTGCGGCTGGGCATTGGTCGGCGGCGCTGATTTATGGTGGGACCAAAGTGGCGATGATATTTGGACCGTTGATATGCGCTTGGCGTTGGGGCCGGCCGGCAACCGTGATCCGAACGTCGTCGTGGACTCGCATAAGCGCCGAGGGCCTGTTGCTTGGGTTGCTTATGGGTGGATTCATTTTGGCCGCGGCACTTGGACCGCTGGCGTGGCTCTTCGCTCTCGCGACGCCGCAAATCACTGAAAAAATCAATGAATTCAAGCTCTCTACACCTGCGGCGTTTTTCAGCGCCGCGATCGTCATCAGCCGGCTACATAGTGCGTTTGAAGAATGGTATTGGCGTTGGTTTGCCGTCGGTGCGCTGCATCAACGGATGCGGCCCGCATTTGCCCACGTCATCGGTGGACTGGCATTTGCCGGACATCACATCGTCGTGGTGTCGGTTTATGCTGGGCCGTTTGCTGGACTCTTCCTAGGATTAGTCGTCGGCGTCGCAGGCATGACTTGGAGTCTCCTCCATCGCCGACATGGCAGTTTGCTGGGCGCTTGGATTGCTCACGCCTGCTGCGATATCGCTATCATGTACCTTGGTTGGCTGGCCATACATCCGGTGGCTGCATGAATCGCCCATCACCGACCATCATGCCGACAAAACAAACCGCTGGTGGGCCTTGCTCCCCTCACCCAGCAGAAGCAGAATTGCTCGCCATGTCATTGCCTGCGCCCATCGTCCCACTCTCTGAAGTCGCGCTGATTGATGAGGCCGCCGTGGCCCTTGGCCAGGATCTTTCTCAATTGATGGAAAACGCTGGAGCCGCATTAGCACGCGAAGCTGAGCGCATGGTTCCAAGCGGACCCGTGCTGGTCGCCTGCGGGCCGAACAACAACGGTGGAGACGGCTACGTCTGCGCGCGTTTGTTGGCCGAGGCCGGACGCGTGGTATCCGTGTGGCCGATCGTGCCGCCGAAAAGTTTGCTCTGCCAAGAACAAGCCGCACTCCTGCCAACATCCGTGCGTATCGTTGATCGTGTGCCGACCACCGCGCCAGCATTGCTGATCGACGCCATTTTGGGTGCTGGTGCCCGAGGTCGCCCGCGTGAGCCGATGGCGTCGGCGCTGATTAGCTTGCGGCATCTTCATTGCCCCATTTTAGCGGCGGATGTCCCCAGTGGCATCGGCACGGAATTATGTTTGCCCGCCACCCTCACGCTGTGTTTTCAGGTCGCCAAGTCCGAACTGCTCCGGCAGCCCGGCCTCGGTGAATTCAAAACCGTCGACATCGGCGTACTGCCAGCCGCGTACCAAGAAGTTCAGCACGCGTGCCTGCGGCGTTTTCCGCCACTGAAGCGTGCAGGCCACAAAGGAACCCACGGCGAACTGCTGATCATCGGTGGTGGCGCTTTCCCTGGCGCTTTGGAATTCTGCGCCCGGGCGGCGGTGATGACCGGTTGCGATTTAGTGCGCGCCTGGACCGGAGGCGGACCAAGTTTGCCACCAACCATCGTCGTTCACCGGGAAAATGACGGCGTGCTAACCCCCGCAAAACCAGAAGAACTGATGCCGTTGTTGGTGCGCGCCAGCGCGGTGTTAATCGGCCCAGGACTTGGTCGCGATCCGCGCGCGCTAGAAGCTGCGCAACAAGCGTTCTCACTCGCGATTGAAATGGGCGTGCCAACGATTTTGGATGCCGATGCCATCGCCGCGTTGGCTGACACGCTGCGCGAAATGCCAGAAAGCGACGCGCGCATTTTGATTACACCACATCGCAGTGAGGCGCGTAATCTGCTCGGCGGTCCGGTGGACGACGACACGCTGCATGCCTGGGCGCGGCCCGACCGGGTGCTGCTGGCCAAATCCGTTGTCGACTTGGTTACTGATGGCCGCCGCTGGCAACGCAATCCACGCGGAAATCCGCGCATGGCCGTCGGCGGCACCGGTGACGTGTTAGCTGGAGTTGCCGCCGGACTGATGGCGCGTGGCGCGTCACCTTTCGATGCCGCACGGATGGCCGTACTGTGGGTCACCACCGCTGGCGACCGTTTGTGGCTAGAACAAGGCCCATGCTATGACGCGCTGTCAGTGATCGGCGAACTTCCCGCGACACTCAAATCCATGCTCATGCCGATGGCGATGTGGCCACCAGTCACGGGATAAATTCATTTCCTTACATTACGGTTTGAACGCAGCCTGATCGACTTTTTCCTCAACCACATCAAGAACTATCCAGCGCAAAATAACATCACCCGCGCTTGATTCGACCTTGACGGGCATGCCAGGCAAGGACGCCAAGACGACGTTTAGGCTGTCCGTCGCCTCCCCTGCCGCCACCGATAGACACATGGCATACGGATTTGGTAGCGATGGCGCCACCAGCACGGTGAATTTTTTATCCTCTGCCTTTACTTCAATACGACGGGTCGAAAAACCCAAAAAAGGGACTTCCGGAGCGCTTGCCTCAATAGCGATAGGGACGGGCATTGGCGCCAACAACATTTCCTCTGGTTTTTCAGCGCCCATGACCAACGCCTGATTCGTTGCGCGATCAACCACCAGACGCGGTAAGTCGCTGAGCACTGCCACCCGCCGACGATCAATGACGAACACCGTGCTGCCAATCACCAGCTCTCCTCCATGGGCAAGTGCGACGCGCTCCAGTTCAGCCGTGTAAACGCCGATGTCGGCTCGCAGAGTTCGTGCGACTATTTTTGATGCGGTGGTCAAATCGACCTGCGTTCGCGCCAAGCGCTCTTTCAGCAATTTGGTGTAATCGTCCAACTCTGATTTGTCGGCACCAACCACATTGGCAGGGCCGATCATGCTTTGTTTCAGCGTGATGGTGCCGCTCCAGTCGGCCGCCGAGGTCAGGGCAAGCGGAAGGCACAACAAAAACAGGAACAAACCCGGTGACCGCATCGTCACAAATCTGTACGTCGGCGCGACACCACGACAACTGCGGGGTTCGCCTGCGCGTGCTGAACCAGCGACCAACCGAAAAGGAGCATACGAGATCTCACGTTGAGGCGCGGAGGCACGGAGGCACGGACAGGGCCACAGAGATTCTCTCGCCGGTTATTCATGGCCGAAAGCCGCCGAAAGTCGCCGAGGACACCCCTTGCCCCATGGCAATTTTTCCAATGATGCCCGACCCCCATAGATTGGAGCTGTCGTTGACTACCGCGACCCTCGATCATCTCGACCTGCTGGAACAGCAGAGCGTTTATATCTTCCGCGAGGCCTTCCGCCATTTCGACCGCATGTGCATGCTGTGGTCGATCGGCAAAGACTCGACGGTGTTGCTGTGGCTCGCCCGCAAGGCGTTCTTCGGCCACATTCCTTTTCCGCTCGTCCACATCGACACCAGCTACAAATTGCCGGAGATGATCGAGTATCGCGATCGCCTCGCGCTGGAATACAAGCTGACGATGATCGTTGGCCAGGATGAGGCGACCATTGCTGCCGGGAATACCTTTCCCGCTACCGCTCATTTGGCGGTCGATGATCCGCGCAGGATGACGCGCAAGCAATGCTGCGCGCTGCTGAAAAGCGGTGCGCTCAAAGCCACCCTGCAAGGCACTGGCGTGCGTCGTCGGCTCAATCTTGCTACGGGAAAATACGACATCGACCACGATCGCGAACCGTGGCATGGCGTCATTGTTGGAGCACGCAGCGATGAAGAAGGCAGCCGCTCGAAAGAGCGCTACTTCAGCCCGCGCGATAAGAACAACGCGTGGGATGTTGGCGATCAACCGCCGGAACTGTGGAATCAGTTCAAAACGGATTTCGCCCCAGGCACCCACGTGCGCATTCATCCGTTGTTGGACTGGACCGAGCTGAACATTTGGGAATACATCAAGCGCGAAAGCATCCCGACGGTGTCGCTCTATTACGATCAAGGCGACGGCAAACGTTACCGTTCGCTGGGATGCGGCCCATGCCAAACGCCGATTGATTCGAACGCCAAGAACGTCGATGACATCATCGCCGAACTGAAGAGCGGAAAACTCAAGAACATCGCCGAACGCGGTGGACGTGCGCAGGACCAAGAAGGTCGCGGCGGTCTTGAAGATCTTCGGCGCGATGGATACATGTGATGCTTTTAGCTTGGAGCTACGAGCTACGAGCTACGAGCTTCGAGCTTCGAGCTACGAGCTACGAGCTACGAGCTACGAGCTACGAGCTACGAGCTACGAGCTTCGAGTTTGACTACCAAAACCACTGAAAACG
>JANMYZ010000231.1:0-5953 GCA_031382605.1 Planctomycetota bacterium
GCTCAGCCGGGCTGTCTTCTATCGCTGGGTTTAGGTTTTACTTCTTAGGAGCCGCCTCATGCCTTGGACTCGCACCCTGTTTCTCACGTGTTTGCTGGGCGGGGTTTTGTCCGCCGCAGAACGCATCACGCCGACAGCTGGCGCGACCATTACCCTCATCGGTGGTGGGCAGGGCGAGCGTCTGCTACGCGACCCGACTTTTGAAACCGAGGTGCAGCGGCGGTTTGCTGCTCAGCGATTGGTGATCCGTAATTTGTGTGATGACGGCGATACGCCGGGATTTCGCGCTCATTCTGGTCGTAATTCGCCGTTCGCTTTTCCTGAAGCCGAATTTTTTTATCCCTTGTCGACGGCCAAGGACCGCTGGGGTTCCGGTCACGTCGGTGCTGGTTTTGCCGAAACTCCTGATCAATGGCTGACCCGTCTCAAGGCCGACGTCATCATCGCCTGGTTTGGCTACAGCGAGTCGTTTGCTGGTCCGGAAGGGCTGGCGAATTTTAAAGCGGAGCTGACGGCGTGGCTCGATCATACGGCCAAGCAGAAGTACAATAACCTCAGTGTACCGCAGGTCGTGCTGTTATCGCCGATGGCGATCGAAGATCGTTCTGCCGAAATGGGCACTCCAGATGGCAAGGTCGCCAACGCCAATTTGGAGCTTTATAGCACAGCGATCCGCGAAATCGCGGCGCAACGCGAGGTATTGTTCGTCGATCTGTTCAGCGCGAGTCAAGCGTGGTTCAAGGCAGAGAAAGAACCGCTCACCCGCGATGGCATGTTGCTGAACAGTCGTGGCCAACAAATGCTTGGCCAGCACTTGGCGAATGCCGTGTTTACTGCGGGTTCACCAAGCGGCGACAGCAAGCGCATCGCGGCTGCGATCATCAACAAGAATTGGTATTGGGAAAAATTCTTCAAAGTTCCCAATGGCGTGCATGTCTTTGGCCGCCGGCATGGACCATTCGGCCCGGACAACTACCCGCATGAATTAAAGAAGGTCGATGAACTGGTCACCATCCGCGATCGTGCGATATGGGCGGTGGCGAATGGCGAATCATTCAACGTTACAGCCGCCGATGCGGCGACGTATCGACTTCCACCGGTGCAGACCAATTACAAAATAAACAGCAAGGACGGTTTGCCCACGTACCTGAAAAGCGCCGAAGCCGTGGCCTCACTGACAGTGCCGGAAGGCTATCGCGTTGCGCTGTTTGCTTCCGAGCAGGAGTTCCCTGATCTCGCCAATCCGGTGCAGATGGCGTTCGACAACCGTGGCCGCTTGTGGGTGGCAACCATGCCAGGCTATCCGCATTGGAAGCCGGGCGATCCCAAGCCGAATGACAAACTGCTGATTCTGGAAGACACCAATAACGATGGCAAAGCGGACAAACAGACGGTATTCGCCGATGGTCTGCATATGCCACTGGGTTTCGAGTTCGCTCCCGAAGGCGTCTATGTCGCCGAAAGCAGTCACTTAATGCTGCTGCGCGATCTGAACGGTGATGATCGTGCGGATCAGCGTGACTATATTCTGAGCGGCTTCGATGATCACGATACCCATCATGCCATCAACGCCTTCTGCGCCGATCCGTCGGGCGCCTTCTATCTCTCTGAGGGTACCTTCCTGCATAGCCACGTTGAAACGGTCTATGGCACGATTCGTAGTTCGAACGGTGGGTTCTTTCGCTTTGCGCCGCAACGTCAGCAACTGGAACGCACGGCACGCGTCAGTATTCCCAATCCGTGGGGCATCGCCTTTGATGCCTATGGTCAGGATTTTTTCGCCCACACATCGGATCCAGATGTGAATTGGATGTTGCCCTCAACCATGGCGGTTCCTTATGGTGAATTCGCGCCCTTGTCACCCAATTTAATTCCAAATGAACAGCGCGTGCGACCGACGGCGGGCCTGGAATTTGTCAGCAGTCGACATTTCCCCGATGAAGTCCAAGGCGATCTGTTGATAAACAATTGCATCGGCTTTCTCGGCACCAAACAACACGCGGTGAAGGATGACGGCACCGGCTATAAAATGAGCTTTCGCCAAAATCTGCTGCAATCGAAGGATGGAAACTTCCGTCCAGTGGACATGGAATTTGCTCCCGATGGCTCGCTCTACGTGATTGATTGGCACAATGTTTTGATCGGCCACATGCAACACAGCGCGCGTGATCCCTTGCGCGATCGCACCCACGGTCGGGTTTATCGCATTACCTATCCATCGCGTCCGTTGGTCAAACCAGCCAAGGTCGCTGGTGCCAGCATCGAGGTCTTATTCGACAACCTCACACTGCCCGAATATCGCACCCAATACCGCACCCGCCGAGAACTGCGTGGTCGTCCGACGAAAGATGTGTTGGCTGGTTTGCAGCGCTGGCTTAAACGCCTCAGTCCGAAAGATGCGCTGATCGAACACCATCAATTGGAAGGCCTGTGGACCAGTTGGGGCATCGATCAGGTCGACGTGCCGCTGCTGCGTCAACTCCTGCAGGCAAAGGATTATCGCGTGCGCGCCGCTGCGGTACGCGTGCTACGCTACAATGGTCATCGGGTTTCGGATCAGGCGGCGCTGCTGTTGAGCGCTGCGAGCGACGTGCATGGCCGAGTACGCTTAGAAGCGGTGAATGCGGGTTCGTGGTTAGGTAAAGAGGATGGTTTAAAGATCCTGACCGAGGCGCGTAAAAAGGAGGTGGATAGCTGGCTCAAAGGGCCTTTCGACGCGGTCGAAGCTTACCTCTCCAAACTGAAAATTGAGATCAACGCCAAGCCCATCGTCACCACCACGCTTACCGGTGACGCGAAACGCCTGTATGAACTCGGTGCCGAGGTCTATCGCCGTGAAGCCCATTGCATCACCTGCCATCAGCCTGACGGCAAAGGCCTGCCTGCGGCACAGTTTCCGCCGATCGCCAAATCACGCTGGGTAGAGGGCAGTCCTGAACGCCTCATCCGCCTGACCTTGCACGGACTTCTTGGCCCAATCGAAGTCAATGGCACGCAGTACCAAGGCTTAGTCCCGATGACGGGCTTCAAGGGCCTTAGCGATGATGAAATCGCCGGCGTACTGACGTACGTGCGCAATTCTTTCGGCAATCAAGCGTCCCCGATTCTGCCCGCCCAAGTGAAGTCGACGAGGGAAGCGACCAAGGATCAGAACGGATTTCTTAATCCGGAAAAGTTACTCAAACAATTTCCGCACGATCCGTAGCAGGAAATCTAAACGGAGCGATAGAACCCAGACCGACGGAGGCGGAACCAAAGCGAAGACAACGGCTGGAGAAGTGCTAACCCCAGCCCAGCGGAGGCGGAACCAAAGCGAAAGTAAAGATTGGAGAAGTACTCACCCCAGAGGGCACAGAGGAAGACCGTATGATTATCCTCTGTGTCCTCTGTGCCCTCTGTGGTTTAGCACTTTGCGGTGGAAATTTGAATTCCTACTGCCGCGTTTAGGTTCATTCTAAGCTGTGGTCAGAACCTACTTGGCGGCTCCTTCAAGCGGTACTTTGCAGAAGGTCAGCGCGGCGATTCCGTTCGCGCCGATGAGCAAGTTGTCCTGATTCCAGGCGGTTTCTTTCAGGTAGGTGATCAGCTTGGCTGAGGAAGCCTCCTTCAACGTGAGCGTCAGGATATTTCCCGTGACGCTCCCTGAGGCGACTTTGTCTTTCTCGCCATCGAGATAAAACTGCCCGGCTAAATTTGCCGTCCAGACCACGGGCTGATCAAATTCCAGTACTAGGTTTTTCTGGCTGCCTGCGGCAAAAGCAGCCCGCCGCAGATTCGCCGGAGTGATCGATGTGGTCGGTGCTTTACCGTAGTGGTCACGTTCGATCAGAGGCTGAATCGTGCGGGCAAATTCAGCCCAACCGGCCAACGGAAAGTGACAGCCTCCAGGTGGCTGAGTTCCCAGGGTGGACATAATGCTCATGCGCGAATAGAGCTGCGGCAGGGTCCGTAACTTTTCGCGCAGCATGTCGCCTGAGCCTTTGCTGCCGCCCATGCTGCATGCATTTGGCCAGATTTGGAAAACATAATAATGCTGCACATTGGGGAAGTCCTGCTTCCATCCCGCTGACATATCGATGAACAGCTGCTGGTACGTTTCCCAGCCGAATCCGCCGGTCGGGCCATCAGAGCCCTGATCGCTTTCACCTTGATGCCACAGAATGCCACGAATGCCGTGCGTCAGCTTCGCCTGCTGAACGCGCCACAACATCCGTCCGTAAATAGTGGTGAGGTCGGTTGGCGCAACCGCGCTGCGCTGGTGCTGATCAATACGCGTACCGCCGACAGCGGCGTTGAGCATGAAAATTGGCATTTTCTGACTTTCTAGCAAACGCTTGGCCAGCTCCATGCCCCACCAGCCCAACTCGGCCTTGTCGCCTTTGCCCGCTTTCCACACCGGCAAGCACCACAGATTACCCTGGTTGTTGTGCGCCTCTTTAGGATTTTCCGACGGGCGACCATAGCTGCGGATCCATTCGCTGGTGACCAGCGGAGATTTCTCACCCGTATCCGTCGCCAACCCGTTAGATTGACCTTCGATGATGTAGGCGTCGCCACAAACCAGATCACTGACGGTGTGCATGACCACGTCTTTATCGCCGACTTTGCTGCCAAATTCGACTTTGTATTTAATCAGCCCTGGTTTGAGCTTCACCGCGAAGGCATAGGACTTGTCGGCTGCGAGCTTGGCCGTCTCGGTCTTATACGGCTTGTCGTCGGCATACACTTTCAGGAAGACCGATTCTGCTGCGTCGGTCAGCGTGCCGTTGTAGTACAGCGTTCCTTCATTTTTTTCGTCGCGGGCGTAAAATTGGCCGTCCTGCGGTTTTTCGTCTTTCTCTGGCGTGCGCGCTACCCACGCATCTTTTTTCGGTTCCGTTACCTGAATGGTCGCGCTCTGGCTAACGGAATGACCGCCGTTGTTTATCGTCGCCGTGATCGTCAACGGGCCGCTGTTTTGCGAACGCTTAAGAATGAGCTTACCAGGAACGACTTCTTTGATCACCGCAAACGGCGACACGCGCCATTCCATTTTTACTTCGCCCGCGCCTTTTGACTGTATGGCGCTGAGATTGGTTATTTGCGGCACGAATTCGATTTCCGTTCGTCCATCCCACGCGGCTGGAGCTTTCATGGTAAAAGCGGGATCGGCAATATCTTCCTTGATGGTGATGGAAACGTCCTTGGTCTTCACTCCGGTGGCATAAACCGCTTTGAATGTCAGCTTGGCGACGACATCGGCGGTAACGCGACCGGCCTCTAGGGAATAAGTGAAACGATCGGTAGCGACCACGGATTCCTTTCCGTCACGGGTAAGCGTCCAATAAATTTTCTGGGCTCCGCCTGCCTGGGCGGTGACAACGGTATTCTTTCCCTCTAACACCGTTGCTGAGGCTGACGTCAGCGAAAACTGATTTCCCGTTTGTACGATAGGACCGACCAGCGTTTGGCGCGGCTTCTGATTCTCATACTGCATCTTGAGCCACTCTGCCGAGCGCGCGACTTTTGAGAGACGAACTTCGTCAATATCTCCGGAAAAACTGTAGCTGTTGTACCAGCCACCGATCCACAGACGGGCTGGATTTTTGACGTCCATCGACGCTCCGCCTTTGGCAGTTCCGTCCAGAACACCATTGACGTAAATGCGCGCGCCAGTGCTGGTGTAAGTATGAGCCACGTGAATCCACTCCGACTTCGACAGGGCGGATTCGCCAGCAACGTTGCCGTTTGAAAAATACGTGTCCGCGTGCACATGCGGCGGACTGCCAACTTTCAGCACCAATTTGCCCTGCTGCTGGTCATTGCCCCAAGCCACGATGGTACCGTTGGTTGCCGTCGCGCGGAACCATGCTTCGGTGCTGTGCGGACTTGGTCCGACGGGAAGTTTGGTGATTTTATCACCGCAGAATATTCCCTGTCCTTCGCCAAAATGACGCGCGACACCGATCAGTCC
>JANMYZ010000252.1:0-5767 GCA_031382605.1 Planctomycetota bacterium
TCGAACTGCTGCTCGCGCTGTGAGATCCCCATCTCTGTCACCGTGAACTTGTTCAGTTCCTTTGCTGCCGCTTCATCGCCGTCGCGCTTCTTCATCAAGTCGTCGACCTCCTTCTGGATGCGGGCTAATTTAGCCTTGGCCAGTTGCCCTTCGTGATCCTCGGCCTCTTGCTTCCGCTTTGCACGTATCTCCCCAGCGAGAGTCAGAACCTCTTTGGCGGTTTTGCCATCGAGGCGGGAGCGCATCTGGCCGACCATCACATCTTTGCCAGCGGCAGCCATTTGAAAGAGGTTCCCTTCGCCCATGGCGGCGGCCATCACCGCCTTGTCGAAGTCGGCACGTTCAACTTCTGGCAGGCTTGATCGCACCTTAGCGATACTATTCTTGAGGGCTTCGTCGCTAGATCCGTCAATAGTGGGATCACCACAGCTAACTAAAATAGCAGCCAGCACGACGAGAACGGAAAACTTGACCATCTTCTTACACCCTCCATGTCGGAACAGTAGCAACGACTTTGTTGGCTAGCAACGAGAGGTGTCAGCGGTGAGATGACTGCTTCACCATTGTTACGGCCGTGTGCTGGGCTTGATAATCACCTCTATGATTTTCGGTTTGGAGGGCACTCATGGTGACTCCGTGACCTTGTGGGTGACGGTTGATGAAGTCCTCATGGCGATCCCCAAAGGTGCCTCCGTGGCTTATACTGCCACCTTTTCTATTCTTACTCCTTGTAACTCTTGCCGCAATCTGTCCCTGACCTGCACCACATCCACCCACTCAAATGTCACCCGCTTCCGCCGCAGAGCCACGGCTGCCGTCGAGGGTGGTCTTTGTATTTGGGTGCAATCCCGACCCCCGCAACCATAAAAGGCCCACCGGCAACGGTGGGCCTTTTTTTATGCTAAATTTCTTCTGAAAAGCAAAAAAAGCGCGACCAAGCGCCGATTTTCACCGCTCTTGGTTTCGGCATCTGACTTGCTGCCCTGAACGCTCCAGGCGTGGCCGATAAAAATCACCAGCGAAAACGGCAACCATCCATGCAATTTATTTCCTCTTTTGAACTGTTGGGTGATACGACTCCTATCCGTACCCTGACCATCAAGGGTTCCCCGAGTCTGCCCGATGGCGAATACGCCTTGGCTGAAAGCTATTGCGGTGATCTGAGCTGCGATTGTCGCAAAGTCATGATTATGGTTCATCACAACCAGCGCTTTGTGTCGCTGATCAATTACGGATGGGAATCAGTCGAATTTTACACCGAGTGGTATGGCAGGCACATGGATGCGCGCACGCTCGCCGAGATGCAGGGCCCAAACATCGATCTCAGTAGCCCGGATCTGGTATCGCCGGTCGCCATGCTGGATTTTTTCATCGAAGTCCTGAATGACAATTACCGCCAACACCTCCGCACCCAATACCAGCGCTGCAAGCAGGCACTCATCACCAAAGCGACCATGGACAACAAGAAGGGAAAAGTTACTTCCGGATTGGGCGGCAACCGCCTGCGCAACGCGCCATGTCTCTGCGGTAGCGGTCGGAAATTAAAAAACTGCTGCGGACGCGGTGCGTACTGATGGCGCTCAAACGCCGTCAGTCTCAACGCAGCAATCGATAAACACCAAACGCCCGAGAATCAGGGAACAACTGTTAAACTTTTTTGTAGTGCCCGATTCCCTTTCATCGCTTTTACAGGTCATTTCATTGCCTTTTTTCGCTCACGTCCGAGTTCTTAGGCCACGATATATGTCGGGAAAAGTTCGCCAATCCCTCTGTGCGGGGAACGAGAGGGGCTCTCCCGGCGTTCGCATTCCCCGCGTCGGTGACCTCCTCAATCATTATGAACGCGTGGCGTGACCCGGCAATCAACTCAGACGCGAGTGGGGGAAACGCGTAGTAAATACCTTTAAAACCAAGGAGAATCGCTCGGACACTTCGCGAATTATTGACGGAAGAACGCTGATTATGCCTGAGTCCCAAAACATCGAATGGAAGCAGACTTGACGCGACGAGTTCCTGAAGTGGATCTGCGGTTTTTGCCAACGCCGAGGGCTGAGTGTTGGAGATTGGCCGGGGCGATGACTGCGGTTTAAACTAATTCGGCGCGGTGGTTGATCGCCGAAAGCGCTTGAACACGGCGGTCCATCTGCGGCTCGTTGGTGATCCGCTTAAAATGCGTTTGCGCACATGGTCGCCAAACACGTCGATCACCGTGACCATGGCGATCATGATCAGCAAAAGCACCAGCAGGTCGGTCATGTGAAACAACGAAATGGCCGTGTTCAGCGCATCGCCAATGCCGCCAGCGCCAACAAATCCCACCATCACCGTTGTGCGCACATTCACCTCAAAACGGTATAGGGTGAAGGCTGCCATCCGTGGGTATGCCTGCGGCAAAACGCAAAACAGCCAGACGCCGAGTGAGCTTGTCCCTGCCGACTGAAGCGCGCGCGGCGGGCCCGTTTCAATTTCTTCATACACATCGGTGTAGAGTCGCCCCATGACCCCAATGTTATGCACCGCTATCGCCAGAATTCCGGCGAGTGGACCAGGGCCTACCCACATCACAAACAGCAAAGCCAGCATAATTTCAGGTATTGCCCGCGTCACCTGCAGGATCGCTTTGGTGGTGTGCAAGAGTGCGTGCGCAGCAAAAAAACCACCTCCGCGCCGAGCATAACTGTTGGTCAGGTAGCTGCCGGTGATGAGGGTCGAGGTCGCCAGCGGCGCCAACCAAAAGGCGATCACAGCGCTGCTGAGTGTCGCCACCCATGCCATCGCGATGGTTTGCGTAACCAGCGGGAACGCGGTTTTAAATATCCCAGAAATAGCCTCGCCATCCCAATGAACGGACGCCAGATCGCCCATCATGTGCATATTGCCACGCAGCAAATCACGCCACGGAATATCAAGGAGCCACAGGGCCATTCCGCCGCCGACGGCAGCCCCAGTGAACGTCCAAGTCCATGGTTTTTTACGCAGCCAAGCGCCAACCGCTTCAAGCGCGACGACCAAGGCCACAATTGCCAGCAATGCTGTTGCGAGTTTATCAAATTCAAAATAACGAATGCTGAGCGCAATTTCGCTGCCTAAACCGCCAGCACCGACGACGCCCAAAATCGTGCCCGAGCGAATATTGCACTCCAAGCGAAACAATGCGTAAGCGATCCACTGACGTTGTACCTGAGGAAGCATACCGTGGATATAAATGCTCCAGCGCCCGGCCCCGGTTGCACGCAGTGCATGAATCGTTTTCTGATCGACCGATTCACCAAGTTCAGCGTACAATTTCCCGATCGAACCACCAACCGTGAGGGCAATCGCCATGACGGCAGCGCCGGGTCCTAGCCCTAAAAGACGGACGAAAAAATAGGCCCACACAATTTCTGGTACCGCACGGAAAATTCCGAGAATAAACCGTGCAAACCAGCGAGCGCCGTTACCCAAGATGCGGTACAAGAGCCTTTGTCGAACTGGCGGATCTGGCAAATCGGGCACGCGCATCGCCACCGACGCGAGCGCGACGCCAATAAAAACCGCAAAGAAAGTCCCCAGAATTCCGATGAGCAAACTCTCCGCCGACAACCAGGCGATTCGTTGGAGAAACTCAGCGCTCACATTCGGATGCAGCAGCCCACCGAGCATGTCACCTGCATTTTTCATCCCAGCACGGTCAAAGAGCGCACCAACGTGAGCGCCCGAAAACTCTATGCACACACACACCGAAACCGCGAGCACGGTCCACAGCGCAAAGCGACGGATTTCTTTCCCTCGCTCCTCTGGTCGCTCAATGCCGTTCATTCCAGGTCAGTGCCGTTCGTACCATGAGTCGCCATGAGCTGCCGCTCATCGCTGTTTTCATAAAGCCGCTTGAGCGCCAGAGGCGACAACAAGGAAGCTGGTGAATCGAGCACCAATTCACCATCACGTAGGCCGATCACACGATCGCACTGTGGCAGCACTGCCGACAAAAGATTGGTGCAGAACATTAACGTTACGCCCCTGGCCTTGGCTTGCGCGAGAATGATTTCGGTCACCGCCTTAGCGGTATTTGGATCGAGCGACGCGGTTGGTTCGTCCGCGAAAATAGCGCGCGGATCAGAAAAAAGCGCGCGGGCAATTGCTACGCGCTGCATTTGACCACCGCTCAGTTCACTCACACTGCGAAATTGGTGCTCCGCAATTCCTAAAGAATCTAACACCGCGCGCACCCGCTCTTTTTCAATCGGCCACAAGGCGGCAGCCATCACTTTGTACCACGGCCACAGCGCCAAATGACCAGAAATGGTATTTTGATGAACGCTCAGTTGACTGACGAGCAAATGGCTTTGTTCAATAATACGGCAAGAACCCCGATGTTTTTGCATTTCGCGCCAGGACCATGACGTCATTTCTTTGCCATCAGCTAGCAAGTGTCCCGTCGTTGGTTTCAGCACGCCAGCAAGCAACCGAATCAGTGTCGATTTGCCAGCCCCACTCGGACCCACCAGCGCCACGATCTGACCAGCCGGAATTTCAATACTTACTTGGCGCAAAGCGACGCGAGCGCCAAATGTTCGTCCAACATTTTTCAGCTGAAATGACGGCGCCTTCATGACTTAGTTCGCTGCGCGAACGACTTTCAACAACGCGGAAAAATCTAATTCGCCAAGGCCTTGCTCTGCCGCCGCCGCGTACGCACGCTCAACCGCTGCGGTTTCATCCAGACGCAAGCCAAGGCTAGTCGCATGGCGTAGGGCAAGACGCAAATCTTTGTGCATATGCTTGATGGAAAATTGCGGACTAAAGTCACCGCTCAAAAATTTAGGTTTCTTCAGATCGGCGAGGCCGGACTTGGCCACGTTATAATCAAGAGCGTTGAACCACGCCGCTGGATCAATCCCTGATCGGCGAGCAAGCTCAAGTGATTCGATCATCGCTTGGTTCAGATTGGCGATCAGCAAATTGAAACTCAATTTGATCGCACTCGCCTGTCCGATGCGACCAATGGGTAAAAGTTGCTTGGCCAATGCGCGATAAACCACCTCAACTTGTGGCAACACTGCGTGGTCGTCGCCAATGAAGAAAACATTCTGACGCTGCTCCGCCGCCGGTTTACTGCCGGTAAACGGCATGTCCAGATACGCCGCGCCACGCCCATGAACCGCAGCCGCGTACGCCAACGTGTCGTCAACGCCCACCGTGCTGTGCTGAGCAACCACCATACCCGCCGTCAGCACCGGAGTGATGCGCTCTAAGATCGAGGCCACCGCTGGCGGATCGGCGACCACCATCGCCACCAGTTCCGCGTCGCGCACTGCCGTTACCAAATCAGCGGTAAATCCAGGTGCGTCAGGCTTTACACTACGATTCCACGTACGGACCTGATGACCGTCGGCAGTCCAATGACGTGCCCAAACGCTGCCAATAATGCCGAGTCCGAGAACGGTGATGCGCATAGAAGAAGCTCCTGTAGCGAAAACGCAGAAGGGAGATTGGCAATGAATTAGACATTCGGAAGCCCCGCGCTTTCGGCAGCTTTCGAAGGCGGGCGACAGGCACAGGCACAGGGGACAGGGCCACGGGCGACAGGCCACGGGCAACAACAGACCGCAAACGACTACGATGCCTTTCGACATCGGACATCGGACATCGGACATCGCATGACATTTAGAATCAGACGAGATTTGATGAAGATTTATCGCTGAATAAATTATCTTCCATTTGAAATAAAACCATGATAGAGAAAGCGATCATGACTACGTTCGTACTCTCATTTCCTCTCGCTGGT
>JANMYZ010000259.1:0-2335 GCA_031382605.1 Planctomycetota bacterium
GGACTGAGAAAGGACCCACGCTAAACGCCGCAGAGCCAAAAAAGAGTTTAACTCTTTCTCTGCTCTGGTGCTCTGTAGTACTAAGGTTCAATTCTCCGTGCCATCTGGAGAATTTGCGACACCGACAAAAAAGAAGGAAGCATGAGAAGTGCTAAACCACAGAGGGCACAGAGGACACAGAGGAAAATCATACGGTCTTCCTCTGTGCTCTCTGTGTCCTCTGTGGTGAGTACTTCTCCAATCTTTGCTTTCGCTTTGGTTCCGGCTCCGCTGGCCTGTGTTCTATCCATCACGGTTTTTTAGGGTTATTGGTAATCTTCAGCCGACGCGTTCATACAACTGCAGCAGCCGCGCGCGCGTTGGTATCTCGCTCACGCCGTGAAGAATGAATAACAGCGTGGGAATCAGCGTGACGAGTAAAATGTCGCCATCGGCGGCAAATAAGTGCAGGCGGAATTCGGTGGCGATGAGTACCAGCACGTGGCCGGTGGCAGCGAGCACCAGTAAGATGTTGCCGCGTCGCTGAACAAATTGCGCCACTTGCCAGGCGCGATCTTTCAGGGTGTGCGAGGGCTTGCGAAAATCGTTAAGGAAACGGCGGCGCGCCAAGAACAGCGTGATAAAACAACCGAGCACATGCAGCGCGCAGACGACGAAGGCGGTTTGAGTCACGACCGCATCGATGTTCCGCTGATCGCTGGTGTGAAAGTAATTGAATGCGATGGCTAAAGTTGCTCCACCCAGGCCAAGCATCAGTCGCGCAAAATGGAGTTTGCGCAGGGCGAGGTCGGTACGGTAACGCTCTATAAAAGCAGCGAAGTCGGCGACACTGGCGGCTGGTGGAGGATTTGACATGGGCGGAACGGTGAAGCGGTGACGCAGTCGGGCAAGAAAGCTCCGGCCGCTTCAGCGCTTGCCTTGTCACGCAGAGTCCCGACCACGGCAACCTGCGAACGTACCTTGAGCCTAAAAGCCGCGATGGATAGAACACAGAGGACCAGAGAACCAGGGCCGAGAAAGAGTTAGGCACTTTAAACCGCTCTCCCAAAAGATGAGCCGACGATTCGCCTAACTTCTTATTGATTCCTCTGGTGCTCTGATTCTCTGTGTTCTATTGCTGCATCTCGGTTGGGCTCGAAATGGGAGACTTTTATGATTCTGCCACCACTTGGTTACAGTTCGAACTTGCATGCCGCAGAAACGGTGGCCGATGTGGAACGCGTGCTGAGTGGTTTTACCAGCGAGGCGCGCCGTCGATTAGGCTGGGAACGCGTGGGGCTCGATTTGCGGCTCGGTTCCGTGGCCATTCGCGAACTGGCTGAACCAGCCACGCTCGCCCGGCTTCGGCGAGCTTTAGATCACGCGGGCGCCGCCGCGCATACGCTGAACGCTTTTCCATTACGGCCATTTCAAGCGGCGGTGGTAAAGGCTGAGGCCTATCGCCCAGACTGGACGGAAGCCGAGCGCGAGCGCGATACCGTGGCGATTATTGCGATCGCCCTGGCGCTGAGCGATGAGGCGTTGGTGACGGTTTCAACCGTACCTGGGAGCTATCGTCCGTTCGGCGCGGTGAAAAATGATCATGCGGTAATCGCTGCTGCGCTCGGCCGATTTGCTGGCCACGCCGCGTGCGCGAAACGCGATCATGGTCGTCGGGTGGTTTTATGTTTGGAACCAGAACCGTGGTGCACGTTGGAGACCTCACACGATGTCGCGGCATTCTGGAGTGGACCGCTGGCGAGCGCGGGAGTCGCCGCCGCCGCCAGCGTGCTTGATGGCGATATGCGCGCAGCAACCACCGCCATTGCTGAGCATCTGGGCATTTGTTTCGACACCTGTCATTTCAGTTTGGCCTTTGAAGACCAACGTGCGGCAGTGGCGCGTTTGGTTGCAGCGCAGGTGCCCATCGCGAAATGCCAATTTTCTGCCGCGCCCGAAGTACGGAATCCACATCAAGACCATACTGGTGTCGCCGCGTTACAAGCTTTGGCTGAGCCGCGTTTCATGCATCAAACGGCGGCAACGTCTGCAAGCGGATCACTGAGCAAAGTCGAAGACCTCGACCAGCTTGCTGCTTGTCTGGCGCGCTTGCCGAATGCGACTGCGGTACGCAGTCATTTTCATATTCCGGTGTATCGTGCGCCGCAGGACAGCGGTTTGTCTTCAACGGTGGCAGACAGCAGCCTTGGTTTGGCAGCGTGTCTGGCGGCGGGCTGCACGCACGTATCGGTGGAAACCTATACTTGGTCGATTCTCGCGGCCCATGAACGCGACGCGCTGGACGGAACCATACGAGAACTCCAGACGCTTGACCGTCTTGTGCACCTCAGATGAC
>JANMYZ010000292.1:0-6972 GCA_031382605.1 Planctomycetota bacterium
GCGTTGCTCAGTGGTCATCCCATGATCGCAGAAGGATCATCAAGAAACGATCTCACCCAAGTGTGATACACGTTTTCTGGATAGTATCCGATGGCGACCAACCCAAGTGAACCGCCACCTCAGACCAGCGTTTGTTTGGTCTCACACCACGAACAGGAGCAGCCATGGCCGCCGAACAATTTGATGATCAAAATGTGAATGAAGACGAGTTGTTAGAGGAGGGCGCCGAAGAAGAGCGTAAGGAGCCTTCTGGTGCACCGGGTTGGTTCATCAGCGTTGCGGTTCACAGTTTATTTGCGCTGATTTTCTACTACGCGGTGTCGGCCTCAAAAGAAGAGGTCGTTGAGTTGCCGCCGATGAAAGTCACGCAAATTGAGGCTCCGCCGAAGGTGGAAGAGAAGAAGGAAGATCGCGCTCTCGAAGCAGCGGTCGAAATCAACGTTGCCACCACGGCTGAGGTTGCTGCTCCGATTAATCCGTTGGACGTTCCGATCGAAGAAAAAACCACTACCGAAGAAAATACCGAAGCCGATACGGCGAAAGGACGCGAAGAAGCCGTTTCTAGCGTAGAAACTGGGCAAACCGGCGCGTTCCTCGCGATCGGTGCTGGCGGCGGTTCAGCTGGCATGTTTGGCAATCGTAATGGCGGGGGCAAACGCCGCGCCTTAGCGAAGGGCGGTGGTACTCGCGCGAGTGAAAGTGCCGTCGACGCAGCTTTGCGTTGGTTCAAGCGCCATCAGAGCCCCAATGGCATGTGGGATCATGAAAAATATCCAACGAACTGCACTGAAAATCCTAAGTGCGAGCCTGGCCACAATGGCCATGGCGGAAACGCTGACGTAGCCGTCACTGGTTATGCGGTTCTGTGCTTCCTTGGTGCAGGTTACGACCACAAGACGCCAAATAAGTTCAAGGCCACGGTTGAAAAAGGCCTGGAATATTTGCGCTCAGTCCAGGGCGCTGACGGTCTTTTGGGTGACCGTAACTACGAACATCCCGTGGCGACGATGTGCTTGGCTGAAGCCTATGCGATGACCAACGATCCGGATCTCAAAGGGCCAGCTCAGAAGGGGCTGCAAGTTATCTTGGCTCGCCAAAATAAGGACGCCAAGGCTGCTGATCCTGCTTATAGTGGACTTGGTTGGGACTATGTGACTCCGACTGATCGCAACGATTCGTCGGTCACCGGTTGGAACATCATGGCGCTGAAGAGCGGTTTAGCTGGCGGCTTGGCGGTCGGAAACGGCATGGAAGGCGCCAAGAAATGGCTCAAAGGCGCGTGGGAAGCGGCGAACCCTGACTTCAAAAAACTGTCCGATCCGTACAAAGACATGTCGGTGTTTCCGTACACTTGGAATGCCAGCAACAATAGCGCAGACAAAGATCATCTTGCTCCGGTGGGTGCCTTGTGCGCGGTGTTCTTGGGCCACCACGCTGGTGACATCATGTTGGAAACTTTGTGCAATAGCATCATGAATAAGAACTTTGTGACGACTTATCCGACCAATACGTACTTCATGTACTACAACACCCTGGCGATTTTCCAGGCCGGTGGTGATCGCTGGACCAAATGGAATGGAACGGTGCGCGACGTGTTGGTGAAATCGCAGCGTAAGGGCGACGGTTGCTTCGATGGCAGCTGGGATTTCACCGGCACTGAATTTGCCGGGCACGAAACCGGTCGCACGCTGAGCACGGCGTATTGCTGCTTGAGCCTGGAAGTTTACTACCGCTACAAGCAGGTTGGCGGCAAGTAATCGTTCACGGTTTCAGCATGGTTCTGGTCAAACCCCTCCGCGAATGTGGAGGGGTTTGACGTTGGTAGACGTCGCAACGGCAAGCAAGGCAAGCGCGCTGGCGACCAGTGGCGACCAGTGGCGACTGGCGGACATCTGTCCGGATACCAAAAACCGCAGTAGAAATTCAGACTTCCACCGCAAAGCCGCTAAGACACAAAGGAAAACAGAGGGAAAAATGGGATTATAATTAAAATCTGAGTGATCAATAGCTTCACCAAACGGGTGGCTCTTGTTTTTGCTGTAAGTCCTTTGAACTTTTGGCGGCTTAGCGGTAAAATGGTTCTCTACTGCGGTTTTTAGGCTTACTTCGTTTGAGCGATCATTTTTTGATGTTTTTCCCGCAGTGCGGCCGGTAATCCGTTGGGCACTTTCAATTCCCCGAGTGATCGGTGCGCTTGGTCGCGCTGTTTTTGGTCGCGCTGCTTTTGTGAGAGCTGCATTTCTATCGCCTGAAGTTTCATGCGAAACGTCTCAATGTGGTCTTTGCGCTTGGTCTGTATTCGTTCGATGGCAGTGAGGCGTCGGGCGTCAGTTTCCTGAGAGGCCGGTAATTTCTTCAGTTCGGCCTCAGCTTCATCGAGTCGATCGGCATTCAGATGTTTATCCGCTTCAGAAAAATGATCGATCGGCTTGCGTTCGTTGGACGGGCTGGGGAACGGCATGGTCCGCGATGTCGTGGCGCCTTTTTCTGGTATGACAGAAGGCTTGATGGGATCGTCGACATCAGCAGATGGCTTGAAAACGACCAGTAAAATAAGTGAGAAAAGTGCGACGGAACCAGCGGCCGTCCACCGCCACTGGCGCCATTGCGTTGGCATGCTCGGTGTCAAGGTTTGCGTGGGATGATGGGATTCTGCGACCGTTGGTAAACGCGTGGATGGTTCAATCGTGCTGATGCCAGCGGGCGCATCGGGAGCAATGTCGGTCATGGCTGCCTTCAGCGCCGAGGCGACCGCTGACGCGTCAAGAAAACGATCCGCGGCATTTTTTGCCAGTAATCTGGTCATTAATCCGTCGATCGCGGCAAGATCCGGACGACGGCTGGAAAGTAGCGGAATGGGCGCGTGAATATGTTGATGAAGTGCGTGTACAGCGCTGCTGGCGCGATACGGAGTGACTCCGGTTAAAGCGTGAAAGAGCGAACAACCAAGGCTGTAACAATCCGCCGCCGGCGCCGGCGGTTCGCCGCGGCAGGCTTCTGGCGCCATATACGACGGACTGCCCATGATCGCGCCGGTTTGGGTGAGCATCGCCGACTCATCGCCCTTGGCTAAACCGAAATCAGCGAGCTTCGCCTGACCGTTGCGGGTGACCATGATATTATCGGGCTTGATATCGCGGTGAATAATACCGAGCTGATGCGCCGCCGAAAGACCTTCGGCAGCTTGACGATGCAGTTCGATGACTTGTCGCGCAGTCAGGCGATGTTTCTTTTTGAGTAATTTTCCCAGGCTCCAGCCATCGACGAATTCGAGTGCAATAAGAACCAACGCATTTCCGTGTGGTCCTTTGGTGCGCACGATGTCATGGCAAGCAATGACGTGCGGATGTTTTAGCCGCCCAAGTGTGTGGCCTTCACGTAAAAAACGTTCGAGGTAATTTGGATCTTCAGCCAAGTGCGGAGCGATGACTTTAATGGCAACGGTTCGCTTGAGTCCGACCTGCGTGCCCTTGTATACCGCGCCCATCGCACCGCGCCCAAGCAGCGACTCGAAGCGCAGGCCGTCGGCATCAAAACCAATAAGAGGGTCATCAGGCATCAGGGACTCGTGGGGCGGATCCTGTGAGCTCCGGTGCAGGGAGCAATTCCGGACAAGGAGAGGGAACGAAACGTGGGAGTTGCTGAGCGAATCTATTTCAAGCTGACCAATTCATGCATGCCCGGCCCGCTCAAGGCCGCTGCGTCAACGAGTCGATCGGCGATTCCTGGGCCGAATTCCCACAGCGCTTGAAAGAGGCTGAGCGTACGTTCCTGTCGCTCGCCACGCGGCCGTAACCACCCTTGTAAAGCACCCCACGCCGGGCGCTCCCGTTGTTGACGATGTGCGCGTTCGAGGCTGGCAGCCAGACGATCGCGCTCTCGTTTGATGCGGATTATACCAGCGTTTATGCGACGTTCTTCGACCCTGGTCATGGGCTGTTTAGCCATGGCGATGAGGGCGGCATCAAGCCCGCTCAAGATGGCGGCAGAAGTTGACGAATCACGCGGTGGCTGGCCAGTCAACGCATCCAGCGTCACTTGCCAGCGCTCGGCTCCACGTTCCACCCAACTGGGCACCAACGTCAATGAACAACGCGGAATCAGGCGCGGCGCGCAAACACCAAACGCCTCATAGAGCGGCATGATAAAACGGTGGTAAGCCAATTCGCCTGGACCGCCAACGTAGGCCAGCGCTGGGAGGGCGGCTTGTTGCAAAATGGGCCGTAGTGCGGCGCCTGGGCTGAGCGCGGTCGGATCCGTGATCAGTAATGCCTGCGCTTCGGCAACCGATAAAGCCGTGCGTCCATTAGCGTGATCGCTGAATACTGGCGGCTGATCCAATGGACCGAAGGCATCCTGACGGCCTTCTGCTAGCAGGCGTTGGCGCAACGAAGCTAAGTCCGCCGTCGGCCACGTCGTCAATGTGCGTTGCATGGTCGCCGTCCATAGCGGACGCAAGTGATGACCTTCGACGCAGACCAATCCGTAACGCGCAAAGAGCGCGGTCATCAGACGGCACGTCCACGTCCCCATACTTTCATTATCGATAGGTTGTTGCTGTTTAAGCCAAGCGCTGCCGAGTCCATTGCCAAGATGTTCTTCGCAATGCGCCCACAGTGCATCCCACCATAGTCGTGTTGGACGAAAGCGCAGACTCGCACGTCCACTGCCCAGAGTTCCAGTGAAGCGGTGGATACGACCATCACGGGTGACCACATCAGCATGGCTAGCTTCGCCCACATCGTGATCTTCAGAAGCGCACCAGAACAAGGGCATTGCCTGTTCGCCCATCGCTCGTGCGGCGGCGATGACATGCGCGGTTTTCACCAAAGTATAAAGCGGCCCGCCGCCAACCGCAGGTTGTTGACCAGTGACGATGGCGAACGAATCCGTCTGCGCGAGTTTGGCAATGCGTAAACGGGTTTTTTTTTCCGCACCATACGCAATCGCTACGGCGTTCAGCACCGCAACAAGCCCAGGCCGATTCCATTGCCCAGTGGCCAGGAATGCAGATGGATTCACCGCATCGAAAAGATGAGTTACCGTCATGCGGCGGGATTGTTTCCCATCGCTGGCAAGGTCCAGAGCTTAGAAGTCGGCGGCAAGTTGCAGGCCGACGCGCACTTCGCGGGGGACGGTATCCCCATCATAAGTGGTGGTTTCTAGCGCCATCGCTCCAGCAAGGTCGATTCGCATAATCCAGAAATCGATACCAAAACCGGCATGGACCAGCCCGCCGATATCGTCCTCTGCAAGATTGTACGAGTAACCACCACGCAGGGCGATGAAATGAAAGATATTCAGTTCGCCACCAAAACGCAGCATCTGCGTATCGTAATCGGATAATACGGTTGAGTTAGAAGTCAGATCGACATCCACCGCGAGGGTAAGCCATTCGGCCGGAATAAATGCCGCACCAAGCGTCGCTGACGGCTCAATTTTATAGTCTTGGTATTTATTCAGTCCGACCGTCGGACCATCAAAGGTCGGGCTATTCAAATTGCGCGTCGTCAATCCCAAATTGAGCATCGGAAGACGACACATCACGGCCAAGTCGACGCCCCAGGTGACGGTTTGTTGGTAGTTCTCATCCGCTCGTTGGATGGCATCGGCGACATCATCGCCGAACACCAGCACATCGGTGCCGTACACTCGGCCGATCATGGCTTTCACATTACCACCCACCGAAATATTTTCATTGAAGGCCCAGCCATACGATAATGGAATTTCGATCAAACTGACGCCGTACATCCGGGCTGCGCTGGTGTTGGTATTCAATGCTCCACCGCTGCCATTCGCAGCCGCGACCAATGAGTCGACCAACAATTGAGTCTGTTCAGGCGTGACTCCTGCCTGCGCAGCGAGTTGATCAATCGTGGTGATATTCGTATTGCTGAGATTCGTGTTGGTGTCGAGTTGAGCTATTTGCGCTGCGCTCAATACCGAACCAGAACCTGAGGGGGTGATGCCACTGAGTTGGGTATTGAGGTCACCGATTCCACCAAGTCCAAGATTGACCAGATCTACGTTTTGGACACGTCCTGAAATTTGCGAGAAATTTCTGACGCCCAGGCCAAAATGGCCGATGCGCATCGATAACCCAGCATTGGCGTCGGCGGTGATCGCATTATCGGGATCGCTGAGGTTGCCCAAAGCGTTGAGCATATCCATCAGTGATAAGGCATCGGCCTGGCTACCAGCTAGTCCTGCAGCGCTCAGACGATCCAGAGTTCCGTCATCATAGTATTTTTTCAACACGTTGATGTGGTCGGCGAAATCTTGATGAATCCGTGCTCCAAAAGTCGCATCGATTCCAACGCCCCAACTTTTTTCCCAAAGATTATTGTTATCGACGCTATCGGGCCCTTTGTCCGTCTGTTCCGCAACGGGCGGTTGGTAGGCGAAGAAGCCAAAGGCCGCAGGATTGTAGTACTGGGCCGGAACATCGTCGACCGCAGCCACGCCAGTGCCGCCCATGCCTAAAGCTCGCGGACCTACGACAAAGGATTCTTGGGCAAAACTCAGACCAGTACTGCTGGCGACGAGAGCAGCGAGAGAGGCGAGAGAAGCGAAAGAAGCGAGAGAGGCGAGAGAGGGGGTTAAACGCATGAGAGGCTCCTAAAAGTTCGTCAACGTACCATCGAAAAAGCAGGTGCGTCAAGTGAGCGCGAAATGATGGAGGGCATCATACGGCAACGGTGACTGGTCGGTTTCCGCGAGAATGCCGCATCGCGCCCGCAAATAATCCGACTAGGGTGCGCCCATGTCCGACGCGAAACCATCGACTCATCCTACTTCAGGTACCGCTCCTAGTACCGCTCCTGGTACCGCCACCATCTTGATCGTTGATGACGATGCGGCGGTCTGCTGGGCGTTGGAACAGGTGTTGATTGGCGAAGGATATGGCGTCTGCGTGGCTGCGGACGCTGCGGCTGCGCGTCGCGCGATTCGTCGGCGTCGCCCGGATTTGGT